>VGNO01000047.1 GCA_016865985.1 Chloroflexota bacterium
GCCGATGATGATGTAGAAGATGGTGAAGATCTTCCCCGAAACGGTCTGCGGATAGAGGTCGCCATATCCGACTGTGGCGAGGGTGGTGATGGAGAAATAGACGGCATCCAGGAAGGACCAGTCCTCGACCCGGGCATAGAAGACCGAACCAAGGAGGATGATCGCAACCAGCCACAGGAACAGGTTGCGGAAATCCTTGTCCTTCATCCCGTTCCACAGGCCGCGGAAGAAACGGTAGAGCAGGAGGAAGAATGCAGGCATGGGAGTCTCCTTTCGGTGAAAGAAAAATCTTCATCACAAAGGTCACAAAGTAACTCGAAGTCGCACAAAGGGAGCCAAAAAAACTTCGTGAACCTTTGTGATCCTTTGCCTGCACTGTGCCGCAGGCACACGTGTGCCTTCGTGTTTAGACGACCTCGCCGAGCGCGCCCAGCACGGACATGAGCGTCGGGTAATCGTCGCGCAGCAGGGTTATCAATTCGCGGGTCGCCTCTTCGCCCCACCTTTCGTTTTTCGTCTTCTGTCTTACGTCCAAAATGTGCGCCGCCAGTACCTCGCCAATCGGGATGTCTTTGGCTTGCAGGATGTGGCGGAAGTAGCCGAAGCGCCCGGCGCTCGTAAATTTGACCAGTTCGCCATCCGAACACAGGTAGATGACATCCAGGCTGAGCGGCGGGCGCGGCGGCAGGAGGTGGAAGATCCTCCCCTCCATTTCGTATCCCACTGCCAGGACGGACATCTCGACCGGCACGATGCGCCGCTCGCGGTTGTCGTGCATCACCTCCGGGCTGACCTCGCCGGCGGTGACCAGTTGCCGCACCAGGCCGTCGTCATCGATGTGGATGCCGGTGATGAGCCCGAAGACCTGGTAACGGTCGCCCAGCGGGGCGCGGACGAGGGCGCCCAGCGCAGGGGCTTCCAGTTGCGAGACCGAGCACCCGGCCACGAAGCCGGTGGCGCCAGCGCGAAGTATATGTCCGATTTGGATGGTGTCCATAATGCCTGTCCTTATAAGGTTTTCCACATCGCCAAGTCCGGTATGCCAGGCCTGTCAGACTGCTCGACCTGCAGACTGATTTCTCGACCTGCCCTTCAGGTCCTTGGCGGATTGCTTGTTCGATCCTTCGTCCAATTCACTGCCAGCCTTGCGCAATTCGATCTCCAGCATCTGCTCCACCTGTCGTTTCTCCTCGAATTTGACCACGGCGATCTCGTGGGCGCGGTGCAGGATGTAGGGATATGGCCTGGCGCCCATGATGCGGCACTGTTCCAGCAGGGCGGCGTGGAGCAGGTTCAGTTTCTCCTCGTCATCCGCCACCCACTGCGGGATTTCCACCCGCACCAGCGAGGGGCGCTTCGCCTGCCCCACATTCAAGTAAAAGAAATGGAGCGCCAGGCTCCCGGTGTAATGAGGCCGCGAACTCGATTGGAGGCCGAAGATGGCCGAACGGCAGCCAGGTTCCAGGATGGCGCTGAACAACCAGCGGTCACTTACGCCGCGCAGGGGATGCTGTCTGCGGATGTCTTTCATTTGCTCGTCCGCCAACCCGGCAATTTCCAGCGTCCGGATAAGCAGGTCCGCGCCGGGCTTATCCACGTAACCGGCAACGGTCATGTTTTTGGCCTGCATTTGCGACAGGACGGATTTGTGGATTTCCAGATTCTTGCGATAATCGCCCTCGCCGCCGTTCTTTGCCCCCCACAGTTCCACCGGTCCGTCCGTCAGCGCCACACATGGACCGTCGGCCGGTTTCGCCAGTTCGAGCAGTTTCTTCCGCTCGGCGATGTCGCGGCGCTGCTCGATGGCTTCCTCGGTCAGCATCCCGGTCTCAGTGTAGATTTCATCGGCATAGTACAGGTTGCTGTCGGTGAAGGTCTCCGGGGCGCGGCCGGAACGGGTCTCCAGCACGATGGCGCCCACGTTCACCAGCGAATACAGGAGCGCGGCGTGGCGGTCCGGCAGGATCTGCGACCCGTCCGCTGCGAGCAGGGTGACGGGTTTTTCGTCCACAGGCGCCGGGTGGGAGGCGTCGAGGCGGCCCGCCAGCGGGATGGCGCAGCGCAGGTTGGAGTCGGCCTGGCGGGCGCGTTCCACCTTGTCTGCCAGTTCCGCCGTTTTGTCCGCCCAGGAATCGAACAGGGTTCGGGCACGTTTACGCAACGCGTCCAGGATTTCCCGGCGCGCCCTCGCCCCGGCCCCAATTTCACGGATCTGATCGAATACTTGCTGAAAGTTTAACGCCATAGGATAATCTGCTTAGAACATTTGTCTTAGATTGTAAGGGCAAACCGGTCTACTGGCAAGGAATTCGATAAACGGGAACTTTAAGCGATGCCGAAGCGTCTGGTTGAATGTTATACCATACCCAAATCTAGTCTCGGAGGAACTATGCGTTCGAAACTTTTCCTGCTCGTCCCTGTATTGGTATTGGCGTTGGTGTTGAGCGCCTGCTCCGGCGCGACCGTGAGCGCGACCCAGCCGGTCAACCGCAACCTGTCAGTCAATGGTCTCGGCACAGTGTACATCGTCCCGGATGTGGCCTATATTTACATTGGCGTTCACACCGAAAACATGGATATTTCGCAGGCTGTGTCCGATAATAACATCCAGGCCCTGGCGGTCGCAACGGCTTTGAAGGAATTCGGCGTAGCCGAAACCGATATCCAGACCACCAACTTCAGCATCTACCCGCAGACCGTTTATGACGAGTTCTACAACCAGGCAGGCAGCACTTACGCAGTGGACAACACCGTCTACGTGACCGTCCGTGACCTGTCCAAGATCGGCGAACTGTTGGAAACCGCCATCAACGCCGGGGCCAACAGCATCAACAGCATCACCTTCGACGTGGAAGACAAGACGGCAGCCATGACCGAAGCCCGCCAGAAGGCGGTGGAGAATGCCAGCGGCCTGGCCGCTGAATTGGCTGCTGCCGCGGGTGTGGAACTGGGCGATATCCAGACCATTTCATTCTATGACAGCCAGCCGTATGCCTACTACGGTATCGGCGGCGGTGGCGGTGCAGATGCAACCACTCCGATCTCCCTCGGCCAGTTGACCCTGAACGTGACCGTTTCGATTACATATGGCTTGAAGTAACCGGCCCTGTAAACCGGAAGCCCCCGCCTCTTTTCAAGGAGACGGGGGCTTTTCTTTCCGGGTTGGTCGCGCACTAGGGCTGGTCGGCCTGCGGCTGCGGGCGGTTGGCCTTGAGGAAGGCCTTCACGGCCTCTTTGAGGGCTGCACCGGTCCCGTCCATGGCGGTCCGGAAGTCACGCAGATGCTCGCCGAGTTCCTGCACCGTCTCCAGGGCCTGTTCCGGGTCGGTCACTACACCGTTCTCATCGAAACCCTTGTGCGAATTGACGATGCCGTTGGCCGATTGGTGGATCGGACGGGCATCCTGGATGGCGGCTTCGAACGCGTCCAGGGCGGCTTGCACGGCAGAAGCGTCCAGCCCCTTCTCGGTCGCCTTGTCGATCAGGGCCTGGGTGCGCTCGATGATGGTATCTGCGCTATCGAGCAATTTTCCCTGGCGTTCGTAGACAGCCAGTTCACGCTGCCAGATCTTGGCCAGGCGGGCGCTGCGGTCGCCGGTGGGCGGAGTGGTCTCCTGGTCCAGCCCGGCTGCTGATACGTCTGCGGCCGGGAGGGCCGCAAAGCCAACGCCGAGTACCAGTACGACCAGCAGGGCTTTCTGAAGGAAGGGAATTATCTTGTTCATGGTTTTCTCCTTTTTTTGTCTGGTTTAACCTTACGCTGTCCATTTTAGGATACGCCCGTTACCTGCGTATGGCATATCTGTAAAAAGGCTGTAAAATCAAAAAGGCTGTAAAATCAACCTGTCGGAACTTTTACTCGGGCGGAACGTCTGTCTGGTGCATCCAAAAATTCCCCCGATAACGGGCGTTTTTCTTTCACAAAAACCAACACCTTTCATAGATTTCTACAGGAGGTAGAAATGTTCAAACGCAGCCATATCCCTGTTCTACTGCTGGCCCTGGCGGTCCTGGCAAGCGCCTGCAGCCCAACGGCATTGACGGTCGAACCGCAACCCCAGCCGCGCACCATGACCGTCACCGGCTCCGGGATGGTCGAGCTGATCCCCGATGTGGCATACATTTACATCGGCGTACAAACGAAAAATGCCAGCGCAGCCGAGGCTGTGGCGGAGAACAACAGCCTGGCCGGGCGAGTGGCTGCGACCCTGGCGGGATTCGACATTGCAAGCGAGGATATACAGACTACCAATTTCTCGATCTGGCCTTCTGACCAGTACGATGAAAATGGCAACAAAACAGCGACGCTCTACGTGGTGGATAACACTGTCTACGTCGCCGTGCGGGACATGGAGATCATCGGCGACCTGTTGGACGCGATCATTCGCGCCGGGGCCAACAGCATCAACGGCATCCAGTTCGATGTTGAGGACAAGGGCCCGGCCATCAGCCAGGCGCGCCTCGCCGCGGTTGCAGATGCCATCCAGCAGGCCGAACAACTGGCTGAAGCCGCCGGCGTGACCCTGGGCGAGGTGCAGATCATCTCCTATTACGACAGCATCCCGGTCAGTTACGCAGATTATGGCAAAGGCGGCGGATATGTCGGGGCCATGTCTGTCCCTGTCTCGGCCGGCCAGACCCAGGTCACCACCACCGTTACAATTGTTTTCGAATTGAAGTGATCAGGCCAACCGCGGTGTCGTGAAAATCAGAGATTGACGCGGCGGGATAAGCGTGATAAGATGCTCCCCGAAGGATACCTGTAAGTTCACGTTGCATTGACGACAATGTTGGCTCACGGTTCAAATCCGTGAGCCTTTTTCATAGGATGTCAGGCCGTTGACCAGGTGTTCTCGAAAACCTTTTTCCTTTTTGCCAGAAGGAGGCAAATACCATGTCAGATCGTATCACCGGCACAGTCAAATGGTTCAACGGGACCAAGGGCTATGGCTTCATTGCTCGCGAGGGCGGCGAAGATGTTTTCGTCCATTTTTCCGCCATCCAGGGCGAGGGCTTCAAGAACCTCACCGAAGGCCAGACCGTCGAATTCTCGATTGAAAAAGGCCCGAAAGGCCTGCAGGCCAGCAACGTCGTTGTCATCGGCTAGTCCCACTTGTTGTGCAAAAATCCCTGAGTTCACACTCAGGGATTTTTTTTATTCCGTCTCCCTATTCGCGTAACATGGGCATGTTCAGCCTATGCCGTTTGGCGGCATCGATGGCCTGTTCGTACCCCGCGTCGGCATGGCGGACGATGCCCATGCCGGGGTCGGTGGTCAGGACGCGTTCCAGCCGCGCCGCGGCCTCCGGCGTCCCATCCGCCACGATGACCTGGCCGGCGTGCTGGCTGTAGCCGATGCCCACGCCGCCGCCATGATGGAACGAGACCCATGTCGCGCCGCCCACGGCGTTGATCAGCGCGTTCAGGATGGCCCAATCGGAGATGGCGTCCGAGCCGTCTTTCATGGCCTCGGTCTCGCGGTTCGGGCTGGCGACCGAGCCGCAGTCGAGGTGGTCGCGGCCGATGACGATGGGCGCTTTCAGCGTCCCGTTCGCCACCATTTCGTTGAACTTCAGCCCGGCCCTGGCGCGTTCGCCGTAACCGAGCCAGCAGATGCGCGCCGGCAGTCCCTGGAAGGGAACCTTCTCGCGCGCCAGCGTCAGCCAGCGGCGCAGGTGGTCGTCTTCGGGGAAAAGTTCCAGCGCCGCCGCGTCCGTCCTGTAAATATCCTCCGGATCGCCAGAGAGCGCCACCCAGCGGAACGGGCCTTTGCCCTCGCAGAACAGCGGGCGGATGTAGGCCGGGACGAAGCCGGGGAATTCAAAGGCGTCCGTCACGCCGTGGTTGAAGGCCTGCTGGCGCAGGTTGTTGCCGTAATCGAAGACCTCCGCGCCCTTGCGCTGGAATTCGAGCATGGCACGCACGTGCTGCGCCATCGAGTCCATGGCGCGCATTTTGTATTCTGCCGGGTTCGACTTGCGCAGTTCGTCCGCCGCCGGGACCGACAACCCGGTCGGCACGTACATGAGCGCTTCGTGCGCGGACGTTTGGTCTGTCACCACATCCGGGATGACGCCGCGCATGGCGAGTTCCTGGTAGATGTCGGCTGCGTTGCCGATCAGGCCGATGGACTGCGGCTTCTCCTTGTCCTTGAACTCCTCGACGAGGGTCATCGCCTCTTCGAGATTATCCACCACCCGGTCCACGTAGCCAATGTCGAGGCGGCGTTTGGCGCGGGCGGGGTCCACTTCCACGATCAGGCCGACGCCCTCGTTCATCGTGATGGCAAGCGGCTGCGCGCCGCCCATCCCGCCCAGGCCGGCCGTCAGGCAGAACTTGCCTTTGAGCGAACCCCAGCCGCGCAGTTTGGCGAGCGCGCCGAAGGTCTCGTACGTGCCTTGCAGGATGCCCTGCGTGCCGATGTAGATCCACGAACCGGCGGTCATCTGCCCGTACATGATCAGTCCCTGCGCGGCGAGTTGGTCGAAGCGCTCCCAGGTGGCCCAGTGCGGGACGAGGTTGGAGTTTGCGATGAGGACGCGCGGGGCGTCGGGATGGCTCTTGAACACCGCCACCGGCTTGCCGGATTGGACGAGCAGGGTCTCGTCATCTTCGAGATTTTTAAGCGACTCGAGGATGGCGTCGAAACATTCCCAGTTGCGGGCAGCCTGTCCGCGCCCGCCGTAGACGACCAGGTCTTCGGGGCGTTCGGCCACTTCCGGGTCGAGGTTGTTCTGGATCATGCGGTAGGCGGCTTCGGAGAGCCAGTTCTTGCAGGCGAGTTGTGCCCCGCGCGGGGCGCGGACGGTGCGGGCTTCAGACATGGATACTCCTCGAATGAAAACGAAATCCCTCCCGGCAATTATACGCCGGGAGGGATGGATAAAGCAGCCGGGTTATTTCGAGCGCCCGTTCAGGAATTGGTCGAAAGTGACTGTTTTCAGGCGGGTCACCAATTCTTCCTGCGCCGAACACCATAACGGATTCAAGGGACAATTGTCGCCGAAGGTGCAGGTGGAATCCTCCCCCACGCACTCATTCAGGCGGATCGGGCCATCGATCGCTTCGACCACATCCAGCAGGGAAATTTCCGCCGGGTCGCGCGCCAGCGCCACGCCGCCGCGTGCCCCGCGTGAAGTATGCAATAGTCCCGCTATCGAGAGTTGGGAAATGATCTTGGCCAGAAAAGATGGGGGGATATGTTGTTCCTGGGCAACGTGGCTCGTGGCAGCCCGCTGGTTGGGGCCAAGCCTGGTGAGGTATAGTACCGCCCGCACGGCGTAGTCGGCCTGACGCGTAATTTGCATCGCTTGCCTCTTTCCAAAGGTCTTCTAAACGGATAGAAATTATCGTTTTCATTTTATTTGCCTTTGGAGCATCCGGCAAGTGATGGAGGTCATAGACGAAATATGACCTTTTACTCCGAATTCCAAGAACATCCCCCGTTTCAGCAGAAACGGGGGGTGCCTGGACATGGTGGAAGAAGACTAATGACGGACGGTCAGGTTCCCGGCCCCAATCTCGATCACGAAAGTCAGGGTCGGGCCGGAACCTGCCTGGGTATAGACATTGCCGGTCTGCGCCCATCCGCCCGGGAAAGTGATATTCGAGAGCCCGCTCTCGACATTGATTACCGCCGAGACTCCCTCCGGGATGACCAGGGTCAGGTTGCCCAGCCCGGCTTCGATGGAAATATTGGCGTCCCGCGCCAGTTGCCCGGAGAAATCCAGGCTGTAGTTGCCGGCCCCGCATTCGAAGGTCATCGAACTGAAATTTGCGTTCGCCAGGCCGTTCATGGTGACATTGGAAGCGCCGGTCTCATAGCGCAGGAACGACATCTCGACCAGGTTCGGCTCGGCGAAGGCCAGTTCCACATCCGATGCGCCATCCTGGATGGTCAGGCCGGTCAGTGAGAGTCCGCCCAGGTTGAATTCGGCGTGATATGCCCCGGCTTCGATCTCAAGTTCCATCGGGGCGACTCCCAGTTGCAGGTCCCAGCGGTTGACCATGCCGCTGACGCTGGGAAGGCCATCCAGGGTATATTGCCCCAGTTGGATGGAGACCTGGCTGCCGGAGGCGGCGACCTCCGGTTTCAAGTCTGGAACATTATATGTGGCGGTACCGCTGACCAACTGGCTGCCGCCAGCGGAGAGGAGCAGGTCGCCGGCGCCAAAAGTAAGTTTCAGGCGCGGTGTTTCGGCTCCACCCGGGAGCGGGACGGCAATCCCTTCCACGATCTCCGGACCGGGGGTCTTGACCGGTACATCCAACTGCACCCCGCAGCCGGTCGCCAGCAGGGCAAGGGTGAGGACAATGATGATGGATACTCTGGAATGGAACATGTGAACCTCCTGGGGTTGAGAAGGCCGGTACGCACCGCCGGCCCTGGATACTTCCATATACGGCGGGTTCCCGGAACGGTTGCTTCAGCCTCCGTCCAACAAGGGCGTCAGGTCTGCGGTGGATGGCAGGATCACGTCCGCGCCGCAGCGCCTGAGTTCCGGCTCTTCGCCCAGGCCGCACAGGACGCCCACCGTCTGCGAGCCGGCCTTCCTCCCCGCCCGGATATCGACCGTCGTGTCGCCGATCATCAGGCAATCCTCCGGCAACACATCCAGCGCCCGGGCGGCAAACAGGATCGGGTCCGGGTAGGGCTTGGTATGGGGGGCGGTCTGGGCGGTGACGATCGTATGGAAGAGGGGAGTCAATTCGAACTGGTCGAGGAAGACCCGCGTACTGCGCTCATCACGGGCGCTGACAACCGCCAGCGGATAGCGTTTGTGCAGCGTCACCAGCATCTCCCGCACGCCCGGGACGAGCATGAAATGCTTCATCGGGCGCGGCCGGCGGCGGTTGATCCACTCCAAAACGGCGGCAATCTCATCGTCCAGCCCGAGCGAATCGGGAATCCCATACAGGAAATTGCCCGGCGTCTCCGACCACATCACCAAACGGCGGGCCGCGCGGTGGGCATCCTCCCCGGGCAGCAGGGCGCTCAGCGGATGCAGGTACTTCTCCAGGCGCTGCACGAACATATCGTCCGTATCGCTCAGGGTTCCATCGACATCAAAGCATAGCAGTCGGATCCTATTGGTATCCAGCGGCATAAGTCACCTCGGTCTTGGTCTCGAAGTATTTTACCTCGCTTCGTTCATTCCGGCCTCGATTGCTTTATAATCCTGCCATGGCCTCCTGGATCGTCCACCTGCGGATCGCAGAAAACCTGCTGGAACGCATACCTGCCCTCGTCCCGGCATCCTTCGCGGTCGGCAGTATCGCGCCGGATTGCGGAGTCCCAGATGAAAAATGGGAGAACTTCAACCCCCCGCCGGAGGTGACGCACTTCGGCAACTTCCCGGGCGCGGAGCGGAAACTCGCCGACCTGGAATTCTACCGGCGGTATCTCCTCCCCCTGCGCGCTGCCCAGGAGCCAGGCCCGTTCTCGTTCCGGCTGGGTTATTTCTTCCACCTGGTGACCGACAACCTGTGGAGCGCTGAAATTGCCGTCCCCACCACAAAACGGTTCCCGGCCGAGTTTGGCGCAGACAAGGAATTCATCTGGGAGGTCAAAAAGGATTGGTACGGCCTGGACTTCGTATATGTCCGCGATCACCCCGGCTGCCTGTTCTGGCGCATCTTCCTGGGAGCACGGGCAGGAACCGGCGGCCTGGATTTCCTGCCGCTGGAGGCTGTGCGCCAGCGGGTCGAATACATCCGGCAGTACTACCAGCGCACTGACGAAAAGGTGCAGGCCGCTTATCATCGGCCATATATCTACCTTACGCAGGCGGCAATGGACGCCTTCGTGGCCGATACCAGTCTCCGGCTGGAACGTATATGGGATAGGCTGCAACGCCACCCGGCTCCAGCAGCCCCGTACGCCTCCGCCCTCGATTTCCCCCTTGAGGAGTAGACATGCCAAAACACGATATCGTAACCTCGCAAAACTCGGGTTTCTTCCAGAACCTGCTGGTGCAACTGAAACTCATCTGGCGGTTGATCGGCGACCCACGCGTCAGCCTTTTCCTGAAATTGCTTCCGATCGCCTCCCTGGTCTACCTCGTCTCACCGGTCGACCTGGCGCCAGGTCTGGCGCTGCCCTTCATCGGCGCCCTCGACGATGCCGCCATCGTCTGGATCGGCACCTCGCTCTTCCTCAACCTGTGCCCCGACCATGTTGTCCAGGAACACCTGGACTCCCTGAAGAAAGTCATCCCGGCCACCTGGCGGGATGCAAAACCGGAGGAAGAGGGCGAGATCGTGGAGGTCACCCCGCGCGATGCGGACGAGAATGGATAACCGGCGTTCTCCCCGGACGGTCAGCCTGGCAGCGCTCATCGGCCTGCTCCTCACCCTGGCAGCCTGCACACCTCCCCAACCCGCCGCGGCGACGGCCACACCCCCGCTTGCCCCCACCCACACACCCCAGCCCCCAAACCTGGACCCGACCGCCACGGCCCTCCCAACCCAGTCCGGAGCGCGCTTCCCCGACCCGGCAGGTTACGAGTGGCTGGCGGTCACTGACGGGCTGGATCAACCGGTGGATATCCAGAATGCCGCCGACGGCAGCGGCCGGTTATTCCTGGTAGAAAAGACAGGACGCATCCGCATCCTGCAAGGCGGTGTGCTTCTGCCCGAACCTTTCCTGGATATCTCGGAGAGAGTTGGGGACCAGGGGCTGGAACAGGGGCTGCTGGGGCTGGCCTTCCATCCTGGCTATGAAAGCAACGGCCTTTTCTTCGTCAACTATACCGACCGCCTGGGCAACACCGTCATCGCCCGGTTCCAGGTCCTGGCCGGGGAATCCAACCGGGCCGACCCGGGCAGTGAAACACAACTGCTCTATATCGAACAACCCTACAGCAACCATAACGGCGGCGGGCTGGCCTTCGGTCCCGACGGCTACCTCTACATCGGCTTGGGAGATGGCGGAGCCGCCGGCGACCCGCATGAGAACGCCCGGGATCCTTTCTCCCTGCTCGGCAAGATGCTGCGCATCGATGTGGACCATGGCAGCCTGTATGCCATCCCACCCGAGAATCCCTTCGCCGCCGCAGCCGGGACGGGACACCCGGAGATCTGGCGCAGCGGCCTGCGCAACCCCTGGCGCTTCGCCTTCGATCCCGCCAACGGCGACCTCTACATCGGCGATGTCGGCCAGGACCAGTGGGAGGAAGTGAATTACCTGGCAGTCAACGATGACAGCGGTCTGCTCGACTTCGGCTGGGACCGGTTCGAAGGCAGCCATCCATATGAAAACCCGCCGCCAGCCGGCGGCACGATCCTGCCGGTGGCCGAATATGCCCACCGTGACGGGCGCTGCTCTGTGACCGGAGGGCTTGTCTACCGCGGCCAGGCGCTGGCCGAATGGTCCGGCGCCTACTTCTTCGCGGACTATTGTACCGGTGAAGTCTTCGGGCTGCTGCGAACGGCGGAATATGCCTGGGAAATGATCCCCTTGTTCGCCACCGGTTTCCAGGTCTCCACCTTTGGCGCGGACGAGGTTGGCGAACTCCACCTGGCGGACTTCCGCTCCGGCGTTGTCTACCGCCTGTCCCGCCGCTGATCGGTCCCCGGGCGGCATCCACCTGCAGCGGCAGGAGATCGGGACACCTGTCACTGGAAAAAACGGTCCATCCGGAATACACTTTAGATGTACTGGAGGTGAGTGATGTCCGAAATCGTATGGGAAGTCAGCAAGACTTGTTTTTGCGAACATGCCGGGCAGGAAGTTTCGCTGGAAAAGGAGGTTGCCTACCCGGCTGATTTCCTGCCAGACCGGCCGCGCATCCTGGCCCACCGCTGCTCGCACGGCCTGACCTGCAACCAGTTCAACCGGCCTGCCTGCCTCTGGGCCGGCGCCAACCCGGATTACGACCCATTCCGCTGAAACAAGGCGCGGTTGATAACGAGTCACAGATAATCAAAAGACGGTCATTGCGGACCGTCTTTTTATATTGGAACCAGGAGGGAAGATCAGGCGAGTTCGATGACTGCGCCGGCTTCCTCGAGTTTCTTCTTCGCATCCGCTGCGGCATCCTTGCCGACGCCGGAGAGGATCTTGCCGCCGGCGGTCTCAGCCATGGTCTTGGCTTCGCCCAGGCCGAGGCTGGTGAGCTGGCGGATGACCTTGATGACCTCGATCTTCTTCGGCCCGGCATCCTTGATGATCACATCGAACTCGGTCTTTTCCTCGACCGGTTCAGCCGAAGCGGTGGCGCCGCCAGCGCCGGCGGCCGCGGCAATCGCCACGGGAGCGGCAGCGGAAACGCCCCATTTTTCTTCCAGTTTCTTGACCAGGTCGGCAGCCTCGAGCACACTCAGTTCGCTCAACTGCTCAACCAGTTTTTCGATATCAGCCATGGTAAATACTCCTTCTTTCTGTTTGTTTGAATGAAACGGTTCTCTTCCGGGTGAAAACTACGCCGCAACGGGGGCGGCATGGTCGGCATGAGCCTTGATGACGGCAGCCACCTGGCGACCCGGCTCTGCCAGGGTGCGCACCAGTTTGCTCGCCGGCGCCAGCAATACGCCCAGCAACTGGCCGCGTACGACCGGCAGCGGCGGGAGTTCCGCCAATGCCTTTACTTCCGCCATGTTCAGGGCTTTGCTGCCGAGATAACCGCCTTTCAACTTGACTGCCTGGGCGGTCTTGGCAACATCGTTCAGCGCCTTGGCCATGGCTGCGGCATCTTTGAACGCGAATCCCATTGCGGTGCTGTTCTCCAGGCGCCCGGCAGGCACAGACGCGCCCGAGGCCTCCAGAGCCAGTTTCGCCAGTTTATTCTTGACGATGTGGAATTCACCGCCTGCATCGCGCACCTTGACACGGATCGCGTCCAGGTCCTTCATGGTCAAGCCGGTATATTCCACCAGGATGACAGCCTTGCTATCTGCCAGCCACTGCTTGTACTGGTCGAGCATGGAATTCTTCTTCTGTTTCGAAATGGCCAAAGGAAATCACCTCCTTTCTTAAAAAGTCTTTGCCTGAGGATCCAGGCAAAGACTTCGTAACCGCAAGGGTTGGCGGTCCGGAAAGGACCGGTGTTGACGAAGCGCTTCACCTGGGCAGGGAATTAAGTCCGGGGCTGGGCCGTTCGCCGGCCTCGCCGCCAGGCGCCTGCTGTCTTGGGCGAAGGATGTGCACTCAGGCGCGGGTCCTGTTGCTACCCGCTCGCCTCCATGGACTGGGCTTCCGAGGCGTCGATCTTGATGCCCGGACCCATCGTGGATGCCATCGTGATATGCTTGATATAGTTGCCCTTCGCAGCCGAAGGCTTGGCCTTCTGGAGCGCATCCATCAAGGCGGCGAAGTTCTCGAACAGTTTGACCTCATCGAACGAGACCTTGCCAATGGCAACGTGGATATTGGCTGTCTTGTCCAGGCGGAATTCGACCCGGCCGGCCTTGGCTTCGGTCACAGCCCGCCCCATGTCATTGGGGGAGACGACCGTCCCGGCCTTCGGGTTGGGCATCAGCCCGCGCGGACCGAGGACACGCCCCAACTTACCGACCTTGCCCATCATGTCCGGTGTGGCGATGGCGACATCGAAATCGAGCCAGCCGCCCAGGATCTTGTTCAAGGTCTCATCTTCGTCGGCCACCAAGTCGGCGCCTGCATTACGGGCATTGGTGGCGCCATCGCCCTGGGCAAAGACGAGCACGCGCACCGCCTTGCCCAGTCCATGCGGCAGGACGACCACATCACGCACCTGCTGGTCGGCCTGGCGGGGGTCGAGTCCCATGCGCAGGTGCACTTCCACCGTCGCATCGAACTTGGTGATCGAAGTATCCTTCACCAACGCCACGGCTTCGCGCGGCGGGTAGAACTTATCGGGTTCAACTTTGGCCAGTGCGGCCAGGTATTTTTTTCCGTGTTTGGGCATCTTATCCTCCGTGGTTTTAGCGGGCTTCCATGGAAAGCCCTCCCACATCAAGTTATTCGACCACCGTCAGGCCCATCGAGCGGGCGGTGCCTTCGATCTGGCGCATCGCGCCTTCGAGGTCGATCGCATTCAGGTCCTTCATCTTGAGTTCGGCGATCTCCTGCACCTGGGCGCGTGTCACCTTGCCGACCTTTTCCTTGTTCGGGACGGCCGAACCGCGCTCCACGCCGGCCGCCTTGCGCAGCAGGACCGCCGCCGGAGGCGTCTTCAGGACAAAGGTGAACGAACCGTCGGTGTAGACGCTGATCTCTGCCGGGAGGATTTCGCCGGGACGGTTCGATGTCCGGGCGTTGTACTCCTTGCAGAAAGCCATGATGTTGATCCCGTGTCCGGCCAGGGCCGGGCCGATCGGGGGCGCCGGGTTTGCTTTTCCGGCTTCCACTTGAAGTCGGACAACTGCTTTTAGTTTCTTTGCCATTTCTGCTCCTTCGTGGTTTTAACGGGCGACTATGGGGCGCCCTCCCACCGCATCAGGCCGGACCTCCGGCCTGTTTACGTTCTCCAGACTCTTGTCCCTGCCTAGGCCTTTTCGACCTGCAGGAAATCCAGTTCGACCGGCGTCTCACGCCCGAAGAAACTGACCATCACGCGCACCTTGGTGCGCTCCATATCGATCTCGGAAACCACGCCGCGGAAATCGTTGAACGGCCCATCGATGATACGGACGCGTTCCCCGACCTTGAACGTCACCTTGACCGTCGGGGCTTCGGCTTCCATCCGGCGCAGGATCTGCGATACTTCCTCCGGTCGCAAGGCGGTCGGCAGCGTACCCATCCCGACGAAACCGGTCACGCCAGGCGTATTACGCACTACGAACCACGATTCCTCGGACATGACCATGTTTACCAGGACATAGCCCGGGAAAATGTGGCGTTCGACCGTGCGGCGTTTCCCGTCCCGCACTTCGATCTCCTCCTGGGTCGGGACGACCACGTCGAAGACCTTGTCCTTCATCCCCATGGTCTCGATCCGCTGTTCCAGGTTGTGCCGGACTTTGTTCTCGTAACCGGAATAGCAATGGATCACATACCAGGCCGATTGTCCATCCCCCGGTTCCATCGGCGGGGCTGGCTCGACCGGGATCTCGGGGATGACGGGCTGGTTTTCGGATTCGTTTAAAACGGGCTCATCCGAGCGGGCGTCGTCCTGCTCGGTGTAAGCCTGTTCCTTGAATTGCTCTTCCGGATCCTGCACTGCCATCTCAACCTCACCCGGCACGAAGCCGGCGGGAATCAGGAACCAACGCCCAGTTTCAACAACTCGCTTGCCCCAAGGTCGACCAGCCAGAGGAAAGCGCTCATTGCGAACATGACGATCAAAACAACAAAGGTCAGATTGGTTGCTTCCTGGCGGGTGGGCCAGGTCACTTTCTTGAGTTCACCGGTGGTCTCGCGCCAGAAACGGCGCAGGCCGCGCGGCTCGCCTTTGGTTTTTTTCAACTCATCCTTGTGCGCCATGTTTCTCCTTCTCTACCCGGGCGGATGCCTCTTTTGCTTCTTACGAAGGCCCGGGCAAGTCGCATCCTATCGAGTAAAACGCCGCCTCAACTCGTGCTCCTCGCACGCAGCAGGGAGGACGGCGTTCGCACCAGCAGGCCAGGCAGGATTTGAACCCACAACCGCTCGTTTTGGAGACGAGAGCTCTACCAGTTGAGCTACTGGCCTATTGCGTGCTCCGGTGTCAAGCGCTTCCGTGCCCTGTGGCGCCTGACACTGGAACACTTGACGCTTACTTGGTTTCGCGATGCAACGTGTGCTTCCGGCAGCGGGGGCAATACTTGTTGAATTCCAGCCGGTTCGGATCGTTGCGGCGGTTCTTCTCCGTCACGTAATTGCGTTCTTTGCAGTCATTGCATGCCAGGGTTATAACCGGGCGGACATCTTTCTTTTTCGAAGCCATTCCTTACCTGCTACTCGATGATCTTGGTGACGACACCCGCGCCGACGGTCAGGCCGCCTTCACGGATGGCGAATTTGGAACCCTGCTCCAGCGCCACCGGCACGATCAGTTCCACCGTCAGGTTCACATTGTCTCCCGGCATCACCATCTCCACGCCCTCCGGCAGCGAGATGTCCCCGGTCACGTCCATCGTCCGGATGTAGAACTGCGGCCGGTATCCGTTGAAGAACGCCTTGTGCCGCCCACCCTCCTCCTTCTTCAACACATACACCTCCGCCAGGAACTTCTTGTGCGGCGTGATGCTCCCGGGCTTCGC
>VGNO01000048.1 GCA_016865985.1 Chloroflexota bacterium
CCAATTGTCTGGTGCGGGGCGTCGGCTGTAGCCAGTGGATGGCCAATCAGCCAGCGCTGCCAATCGCGACGAGGCGTATGGTCTGTGGCGCGGCGGATGATGGGGGAACTGTCTTGGTTTTCAGGTAACATTTTCTTCTCACAAAAGAGATGCCCTCGCCGGGCGAGAGCAAGGGCATATTATAGTACCGATTTCGGAATCTGGCGGTAGGATCGGCGCGGTGGTTATCACGGCGAGAAGGTATCCACCAGAAGTTTTACATTCCCGCCGACTGGATAGAGGATGGGACAGGTACAGCCACGCCTGCGATATTCCTCCACCTTTTGGCGCGCTTCGTCCGGAGTGCCCGAGGCGGTTATACGGTGGACGAGTTCTTCCGGTACGTGGTGTTTAGCCTTTTCGATCTGTTCTCTTGTCGCCGGCCACCCGAGGATGGATTGGATTTTTCCAACCACATCCGATGAAACGCCGCTGGCCTTTGCTATATGCGGCTGCTGTGCAAGGTATTGACACAAGAGCATCTTGGTCGTCTCGATGGCTGCATCGTGTTCCTCGGCAACCGAACAGACAATCAACTGAGGCCGGTCGATATCATCGAAATCCCGCCCGGTTTTCTTCGCCCCGCGGGCGAGTAATTCCAGGGCGCGGTCGTTGTATTCGGGTGGGACGCAATAATTCAACACTGCGCCGTCGGCAATTTCCCCGGTCAGTTCCATCATCTGGTCGCCGGTTGCGCCGACCATGATCGGGACCCGGCGCGGTTCACGTCGTCCATGAACCACGTCCAGTTCGATGCCGTCCACGTGCACGAAATCCCCGTGGTAGGTGACGCGTTCCATGTTCAGCAGCCTGCGCAGAACGACGATCGTCTCCTTCATCGCCGTCAGGGGTTTTCGCCGGTCGATTCCAACGTTCTTTGCCAGCGGGTCCCACCAGGCGCCGATGCCGCAGACGATGCGTCCAGGCGCCAGGTCGTCGAGGGTCAGAAAGGTGGATGCTAGCAGGCCGATGTTGCGCGTCCAGTTGTTGATTACGCCGGAACCGACTTTCAAGCGGTCTGTGACGGCAGCATAAGCCGCCATGGGGACGATGGCGTCCCGCACGAGGCGGGATTCCGCCTGCCAGACGGCTTCGAATCCCCTCTGCTCGGCATAACGGACGTAATCCAGGCCATCGCGCAGGTCATGGGAATCTTGCAGGTAGAGTGCAACGCGGGTTCTCATGAGTTTCTCCAGGTCATTTGATCTTCATTCCTTCCAGGCCGTCGAGCAGCGCCAGGTCTTCGGGCAGGTCAAGGTCGAGTGCAAGGGAAGGCAGCGAGAGGACCTCGAGCCGAACTTCGCGGGCAACCGCCTGCCGACAGTGGCGTTCGAAGGAGCCGGGGCCAAATTCGTACCCGATCGCGCCAGGAGGCGATATCAATAGGGCATTGGTGCCGTCCCGACGGTGGTCGGGGGCGATGATTACCGAAGGGGTCGGCCGGGCACGTTTGACCATCAAGCGCAGGTCGTTCGTGTCCAGGAGCGGCAGGTCCGCCGGCAGGACCAGGACGCCATGCGCCCCATGCGCCAGGGAGACGGCTGTGGCGCGGCTGAGGGCGGTATTGAGGTGGGGCGCTCCATCCTCCTGTAACGTGCGCGCTCCGCGCTCGCGAGCGATGGCCAGAGCGGAAGGATCCCGGCTGACGACCAGGATCTGGCCGATCTCCTCCATGTCCGAGAGGGCGCCGATGGTATGTTCGAGCAGTCGGCGGTTCAGGTCGGTGCGCTGTTCGTTGGACAGCGACCCGGCCAACCGCGATTTCCCACGCCGGAGAGGCTTCACGGGAACGATCGCCCAGATGGTCATAGGATGCTCGGTATGAAGTTTAGCACATCTTCAGCCAACCGGCGACGGTCGGCCGGGGAATTCATCAATGTCTGGAAGGCGGCTACTTGGATGCCTAGCGGACGAATATCGCCTCCGAGCGCCAGGTCCACCTGGTCGAGGATGAAACCATCGAGGATATCCCGGTAATGCAGGGCAATGGCCGGGGCGGAGGGCTCGAAGCCGAGTTCCTGGAACATTTTTGCGGCGGGGCCCTTGACGGTTTTCCCGCCTATGATGGATGAAACGGCTGCGACCGGTTTGCGTCCCACCGCTGAACGGATTCCGGGCAATGCCAGGATCGGGTCCAGGCTGACCCAGGGATTGGACGGGGACAGGATGACCGCATCAGCGGCTTCGATGGCTTCGAGCGTCCCAGGGGCCGGGAGCGCATGTTCAGCCCCGGAGAAGCGGAATCCAGTGACTTTCGGTTCACACCTGCGCCGCACGAAGTAATCCTGAAAGGTGAGTTCGCCATACGCCTCCGTGGACACCATCGTGCGCACGGCCCGGTCGCTCATCGGGATGACATTGGGAAGGATATTCCAGGAGCGGCAGAACCCCGAGGTCACCTGCGATAGGGTTTGCCCTTGCGCGAGACAGCGGGTGCGTTCCAGGTGCGTCCCCAAATCCCTGTCGCCCAGGCGGAACCAGGAAGGGCCGCCCAGGGAGTCGATGGCTGCCAGGGCGTTCCAGGATTCGTCTGCCCTGCCCCAGCCTGTTTCCGGGTTGGCAATCCCCGCCAGGGTATAACAGACCGTATCCAGGTCCGGGCAAATGAGCAGCCCCAGGTGTTCGAAGTCGTCGCCAGTATTGACGATGATGGTCAGGTTTTCGGGCGGCAGGGCGCGGGAAAGTCCGTCTGCGAGCTTGGCGCCGCCGACACCCCCACAAAGCACGGCGATCTTCATCGGATGAAGGTTGTTACTTCTTCCACATTCAGGCGTCCAGGAACTTCGGGCGTCTCGGCAGGATAGCCCAGGAAGAACATGGCTTGGGGTTGCCAGTTGGCTGGCAGACCCAGGCGGAAGCGGATGGCGTCCGGGGCGAAGAGCGGGCCGCAGGTCCAGACTGAGGCGAGTCCCTCTGCGTGGGCGGCAAGCATCAGTTGTAAACCCGCCAGCGCCACCGACTGGACAGCCATGCTGCGTTCAGCCTCCTGTCGCTTCCTGTTTGGTTGGGCATCCACCCGGTCTGGATTCAGGCTGAGTGCAATGATGACCGGGGCATCGAGAATGCGCCGGCGGGTACGGTCCAGCCGGGTTTCGATCTCGACCTCCGGCAGGCCGTCGCGTTCGAGGTCCGGACGGAAGTCAGCTGCCAGATCATCAGCCAGGCTCCGCTTCGTCTCCATGTTGGAAACGACTGTGAACTGCCAGGGCTGGCGGTTCCGGGCGGAGGGAGCGTATGTGGCGGTTTCGAGAATGCGTCGCAGGGTTTCCTCACTGACCGGGCGCGGGGCGAATTTGCGCACTGTGCGTCGGGTGCGCAGGAAATGGTGGAGCGGATCGCTATCGTTCATCGGAACAGGTCCTTTTCCTTTGGGCGGATCAGTTCAGATAACCGCCCTTCACGGAGAGGGTATGGAAAACCGCGCACATGCACAACGGGGGTCTTCTCGGCGGCCTCGCCCATTACCAACGATGCCGCGGCCGCCAGTTCGTCGGCAGCGGCGATGGTGGTGATTTTGAGCCGGCGGCCATAGAGGTCGGGCCAGCCGCGCCGGTCTACGATGCCAGGCAGGCCGGATATGCCGATGCTGACACCGCTCACTCCTTGCCGCCAGGCGCGCCCGTGCGAATCGATCACCAAGACGCCCAATCGGCAGCCGCAAATGGTTTTAAAGAGACGCCTGATCTCCAGAGCAGAGCGGTCGGGGTCTTCGGGAAGGAGAAGGACGGTTTCGTCATTCCCCTCAGGGTCCTGGACATTGGAGTGGTCGATTCCGGCGTTGGCGCAAATAAAACCCAGGCGATGCTCCACGATGATCGTTCCAGGTGTGACCCGTAACACTTCACGGCTTTCCCTCAGGATGAGTTCGACCAGCCGGGCGTCCTTCTGGGCCTGGGCTGCGACCTCACGCGCCCTGGCGGTAGGTTTTATGCCGGTCAATTTCACCAGGCGTCCCTCCGCCTTCGAGATGATCTTTTGCGCCAGGACGAGTACGTCCCCGTCGTCAAGGTTGATGTGCGCAGTCTGGGTCGCAGCCATCAGGATCGAGCCCAGATCGTCGCCTGGGAGGATGAGTGGGATGCCGGGCAGGGGAGTGAGGGTCAGGGTCATGCCCCCTCCTCCCGCTGGACACCTGTGATGCGGAAGCCGGCGTGAGTGGCGCCATATTGTTTATTGAAACCGATCAGGATGCTGGTCATCCCTTCCGCAACAAGCGAGTTTTCGAGCGGGCCGGCATCCCACCCAGTTAGGCCGGCGGCGTGGACGAGTTTCAGTACCGCGGCGCGAGTGGCCTTGCTATCGCCTGTGACCAGCACATCACATTCGATCTGTTCGTCCGTGAGCAGGAGTTCGTAGGAGATGTTTTGGAAGGCGGCTGCCAGAGACACACTTTCGCCAAGTACCTGGCGCGCCTCGAGGGCGGCAGAGCCGGCCGGCGGCATCTGCACCATGGTCACTTTTGGTGGGACAAGCGGCACTGTGACATCCACCACGATCTTTCCATAGACAGCCTCCCGGATCGATTCCAGGGTCTCGCGGTGGGCAGCATACGGGACAGTCAGCACAACCAGGCCGGCCAGGCGGGCGGCTTCCAGGTTGCTGGCGCCTCTCACATCTGCCCCGGGCCCCAACAGGCTGGTGAGTTCTCCAGCAACCGCAACGGCCTTTTCAGGAGATCGCGAGCCAATCAAGATCCTATATCCGGCTTTTGCCAAGCGGTAAGCCAGACCTTTACCTTCACGACCTGTCCCGCCGAGGACGGCAATACTTGCCAAATCGAGGTCAATCATTCGTTTCTCCGGAAAAGGATTTTTCGAACCGCTGCCAGACCCGGGCGGACGCTTCACAGGCATGGGCTACGACTGCCTGTTCGTCCATGGTCAGGATGCGCCGGTCGAACATCAGGATCTTCCCGTTGACAATCGTAGATGTGATCATGCTATCATGGAAACCGAACAGGATATGCCACGGCAAGTTGTCTGGGGTGCAGGGGGTGAAGGGTTGATAGTCTACGAGGATCAGGTCGGCTGCCGCGCCGACCTGGATGCGACCGATCGGCAGTTGTGGGAAAAATTCTCCGGCAAGGCTGGCATTGTTATAGATCGCCATCCGCACGATATCGATCCCAGACATCCGGCGCGGGTCCTTGTGCCAGATTTTATGAACCAGGTAGGCGGTTTTCCATTCCTCCCACATCGCATTCGGGAAACCGTCATTGCCAAGGCCGAGTCGCACCCCGGCTTGCAGCATGGTTTCCACAGGCGCACAACCAACAGCGTTGTTCATGTTCGACCGTGGCTGGTGCGTGACCCAGGCGCGGTTTGCAGCGAGGATCTCGATCTCCCGGCGTTCGATGCGCACAGCATGGGCGGCGATCGAACGGGGTCCGAGGATGCCATGGCGGTGGAGGCGTTCCACAACCCGCAAGTTCGACCTGGCGAGGGAATCGTACTGGTCGGCATCCGCCTCGGCGGTGTGGACATGGAATCCTGTCCCGGCCGGGGCGGCGGCGCGGCATTCGTCCAGGGTTGCATCCGACAGGGTCAGAGAGGCATGCAAGCCGAAGGTCCCTGCCAGCAAGGGGCGAGGGTTTCCTTCGAGCGACCGGTTGAAGCGCAGGTTCTCGCCGATCCCTGCCCGCATCTTTTCCGGTCCGTCCCGGTCGGTGACTTCGTAACACAGGACGGCGCGCAATCCCGATTCCTCCACGGCCTGGGCGATGACATCGAGAGAACCGTCGATTGCATTGGGGGAGGCGTGGTGGTCCACCAGAAATGTCGTTCCATGCCGGATGGCATCCAGCAGACAGACCTGGGCCGAGAGCCAGATATCATCCAGGGTAAGCGCTTTATCGAGCCGCCACCAGAGTTTCCTCAGGATTTCCAGGAAATCTCTCGGGGCCGGAGTGGGGATTGACAGGCCGCGGGCGAATGCACCATAGAAGTGTGTGTGGGCGCAGATATTCCCGGGCATGGCAAATTGACCATGCGCATCGATCGTATCGACACCCGGATGGGAAGCCGCCAGATCAGCGCTTGGTCCGATAGCGGCGATCCGGCCGTTTTCGACCAGGATGCCGTGACCCGGCAGGATGCGGTTGGGTTCCTCCCAGGTGATAATGTGCGCATTGGCGATCAACATCAGCCAACTCCGAACTGGTGCGGGTCCGGAACTTCGACACCGCGGGCGGCCATCTCCTGGAAGGTCTGGAAAACCGCCTCCCGCAGTTCCGGTTCACCGCCGTACATGCTCTGGTACAGGGCGCCAAAAACGCCCTCGTATGGCATCATCCGCAGGTAGGGCAGCGATGCCAATTTTTCATCGGCTGTTCCGGTGCGAAGGGCTGTCAAAAGGATGTCGGTTGCCGGGACATCCGGCGAGATGCCAAGTCCCTGTTTCCCGGCGTACTCGATCAACCACGGAGATTCAGACGGAGGCGGAAGCCTTTGCGGAATGTGCGGGTTGGGTCGCTGGCGTTTGTCGAGCGCCTCGGTGGCCGAGGTACGGACGATCCATTCCTTTTCCACCTGGAGTTCTGACAGCAACTGATCGGCCCAGGGTTTACGGATGCGGCCCAGGCCGTAGGTTGCCGCCCGGCGGACAAGGATGTCTTCCATCGCAGCGGCATCTCTCAGCATGGGGTGTCCTTCGACAGGGTGGTTGGCAAGGGCTTCGGCAGCGCTTCGCCTCAGATCTTCCTCGCCGTGCAACAGCGCAGATGCGATTGCCTCGAGCGCTTCAGTTGTACCGACTGCGATCAGCGCCAGGCAGGCGGCGCGGCGCGGTCCCGGGCTTTTTTCCGAAAGCAGCCCGCTGAGGAGTTCGATGGCTTTGACATCCTGCAAAGCGCCACTGCCGAGAGCGCAGAGTTGGAGGAGTTCAGGAGAATCGATGGAGTACATGCGGCGGAAAAGGAGAGCCGCCCCAGGGTCGCCGCTAAGGATGAAAGCAGCAACTGCCTGCCCGCGCAATCCAAGCGGCAAGCCTTCCTGCTGGAGCAGGCTGGCGAGGCCGGACATAACCTGTCCACGCCAGGGCGCCTGGCTGGGGGCGTCCTTCAACCAGCGGGCGGCCAAGAACAGGTTGCGTTGAAGCGGTTGGTCTTCCTGTTCCAACAAACGCTCCACTAGCGGTCCGATATCCCCGTGCATCGCCAGGTACCGCAGGGATAGATTCCTCCCACTCCACGAGGGTTGGGAAAGGATGCGTTCGGCATTCCCGCTTGTCAGGGCCTTCCCGGCCAGGTAACCACAGAAGACCGGGTTGACGAATCGCATCCGGCCGCCGCGGTGTAGGCATAGTAAACCGCTATTTGCGAGTTTGGTTAGCATGCCCAGGGACGGAGCCGGTTGTTTATCCTTCCTGGGTGTTCTTGTTTTTTCCTTCTTGTCGTTTTCATCCAAGCCGGTTGGCGCAGGCGTTTCTTCCGGTTCGAAGGATTTTATCCAATCGCGGGCACGGCGTGGATCGAAGACCGGCTCCATTGCCAGGCTTACCTGCAAGCCAAGCATCTCCAGCGCTTCGAAGGGCGCATCGGGGGGTTTCAACCGCCTCAAGTGGGTAGCGATGGCTTCGGCTGGCTTGGATCCGCGCAGGTCGCCGGCGTACGCCCCCCAGGTTCTAAGCGTGAACTCCAGCGGAGTCGCCGGTTCGTTGTCATGGATCAGCCAGTTGTCGAGCAGGAGGGGATCGACCTGTTGTGGACCGGATTGCGCCCAGGCTTCGACGGAGACGTAGCGGGTCCAAAGGTCGCCCCATTTGTCCAGGAATTCGAGCCGCTGGCGATGACCCCAGGCTGCCATGCTGAATGGGACGAAATTGAGTGTGACCAGGCCATCCAGGTAATCCGGGCAGGCTGTCGTGACGATGCGGGTCCCCGGATAGAGGCGCTTGATGGCTTTAATGAAGTCGATCACCGGCGCGAGGCCGTCAGGCGTCAAATCATCGCTCCCATCCAGGAGTAACAGGGCGCGCCCTTCCCGGAAAGAACGTTGGATGAAATCCGGGATGCGCGGCAGGTCACGCATATGGGCGGTTTCGGCGATTGCATCCACCAACGGGCGAAGGGCTTCGGCGTCATTTTTAAGGGGCAGGGCCAGGTCGGCAACGTGGATCAGGATCGGCAGGGTATCGTCAGCCAGCCCGGGGACCAGGTTGCGCCGTGCCAGGTCAGAGGCAAGGCAGGCCAGGGCAACTGTTTTCCCGGCGCCAGCGGCCCCGGTCAATACGATGTCGGAATCGCCAGAGAGGGCTTCAGAAAGGCTGAGAGTAGGCCCCTGGTAGATGGACGAAAGTTCGGGCCAACCGGGAAGATAGGGGATTGTGCTCGCCACGATATCGTCATCATCGACGGGTGAGCCAGGTTCGATCCGAACTGGGGGCGCCATCAAACGCGGTGGAAGTACCACCTCCTCCAGCGAGAACAATGGCGCAGCCAGGTGCAGCGACTGGGCTCTTTGGAGAACCACCCTGCGATAGTGTTCCTCGACGCTGCTCGTGCCGTGTCCTTTTTTGCTATCACGATTGGCGCGGTGTTTTTCTCCGATCTGCCGGGCGACCGGGCGCAGGGCGCCCAGCGCCCACCAGAAGACACTGGCAACGGCTGCGCCAAGCCAGAACGAGCGGTCGTCGAGCTGTGGAAATCGGAAGTTCATGGTCGCCTCCTGCCGTAATGGCAGGTCAATTGCCGTATACGATCCGGCCGCAGGATGGACAGTTCAGCGTCTGGGAGGCAGAACGCGCGATTTGTTGCTGGGCAGGCGTCAGCGTTGCCCCGCAGGCCTCACAGTTCTGGTCGAGGATGCGGGTGACAGCCAGGCCGCGACGCTGCTGGCGGAGATTGTCGTAGGCAACCAGGATGTTTTCGGGGACGGAACCGGAAATGGCTTTCTTTTCCGCTTCCAACCGTTGGAGGTCTTTCAGCAACTCCATTTGTTCCTGGTGCAGGGCTGTGTCCAATTGAGCAGCCTGTTCCTGCGCGTTCGTCAGCGACTGGAATGTCATTCCCCGGTTGGCCTGGGCATTCTCGGATGCCTGCATGGCTTCGAGCAGCCTGTCCTCGAGCAGGGACATATGCCTCTTGAGGGCGGCTACATCGTTTTCAAGGTCCTGCAGTTCCTTGGGATTCCGGACAGTCCCCCCGTAGAGACTGGCTTCGGCTTGTTCGATCTTGATCCGCTGACGCTGCACGGTCGCCTCTGCCTGTTGCATCGATGCTTCCATTTCATCGACCCTAATGCCGGCTGCCTCTGCCAGCATGGATGCCGCCCGCAGGACATCGTCGTTTTCGAGCAATTTCTTGATTTCCTCCAGGCGTGAGTGCACTTTTCCGATCTGGGAATCAGTCTGCTGCATCCGGTAGAGGCTGAGGGTATGGCTCATGCTCGAATTATATAACGATTGTGGCTAGTGACAGGCTGCTGGAGATTACTGCCCGGGTAAGTTGAAGTAATTATAGACGGCGCGGGACAATTCGGCGTACAGGAGGGATGCGTTCGGCCAGATAATTTCTGTGTCATAGATGTATATGGATAGGACATAATTCCCGCCGGGCGTGTAGACGATCGCTGCGTCGCTGACATCCTGGATGATCCCGCTGTAGGTTGTCCAGCCATGCTTGTGGGCAACAGCCGTCCCTTCCGGTACGCCAGCCTGGATCAGGACTCCGATCTTGTCTTCCTTGAGATACTCGACCATCAGGCGGCAGGCCTCCTGCGTCAACCGCCCCGGGAAGGCTGCCAGTAGGGCGCCGCCGTTGCTCTGGGCACACAGATATATATCGGAAAGGATGGCGCCCATATCGGACGGTGTAGTCTGGCTGTATACTTCAGGGAAAGTAGTCACATCCAGCCTCTGGTTGGCGGGAGTTTCGAAGAATTGCAGGAGGGGCGAGCCAAGGGCGAAGAATCCCGACATGAACGTATTTACCATTCCGAGAGTGTGCATCTTTTCGGTCACCACCAGGGGGCCCCGTGCCGGATCGATGATTTTCATCAGGGCATCGGATGCATCGTTGTTGGAAGCCTGGATCATCTCCCGGATCAGGTTCGCGGTCTGTTCGTCCAACTGCCCGCCGAAATGTTCGTAGACCGATACCATGATCGGGATCTTGATCGTGCTGGATGCCGAGAAGGCGATATCGGGATTGACCGGGATCTCGTTACCCGCCAGGTAACCAAAATGGATCTCCTCCCCGGTCTGCAGATCGAGAAGGTAGATTCCCGCCACGCCGGCAAAATCATTGGTCGCCAGGATCTGTTGCAGGAGTACTTCCATGTTCTGAAGAGACGGCCGCCCGGCTGCAGTGCGCTGGGTGGACAGGATGAAAGTCCGCTCGGTCGGGGAGCGCAGGGCATCTTCGAGCTGGATCACCGCCCGTTCGACATCCAGGGTCAAACCGGGATTCCCCGGAGTGAATTCCGTGCTGCCGGGGATCGGTTGGGCAGGTGTGGGAGGCTGGTCGTAGCGCGGCACGATCTCGGTCAGGAAGTATTCCCTCAGGCGGTCGGGTGAAACGCTTGCGACCAACGGGATTTCACTTTCGGAAGATTGGCGGTTCCAGAGGTAATTCCAGAACCCACCCCAGAAGGAGGCGCCGGTCCGTTGCAAGTCAGCTGCTGCCAGCATGGATTCCACGTTCAGTTCGAAGCCTACCAGCGCAGGGTCCAATTGGATGATGGATTCTCCGTAATACATCTCCACCGGGACCGAGTAGACTTGCAGCAGCCGTTGCCGGGCGGAAAGGGGATCCAATCCACCGATGGTGACCCTGGCAACAGTCAGGCCATAGGGATAATTCCCTCGCAGGCGGCTGTAACTGACCAACTGGAAAACCGCAACCACGGCTGCCAGGGAGATGAGTACCAATGAACCGATGCGAAGGAAGAAACTGGAACCCCGGTTGCGCACGAGACCTCCTTCAGAATGGGATGATCAAGGCGGTTAGTATAACACAGTCACTTATGGCGGATTGTGCTAGAATAAACAGGCGTTGTGAATGAAATCTCATATCCGAAAGTGAGACCATCCATGCTCCGTTCATTCCTGATCTATCTCTCCAAGGCAAATTGGGCGCAGCGGCTGGTGACCCGATGGAGATTTGCCTGGCGCGTCGCTTCCCGTTTTGTAGCAGGCGAGAGCGTCCGGGACGCGATCCGGGTTGTGGGGGAACTGAATAGCTTGGGGATCAATGCCACCCTCGACCATCTGGGAGAACATACATCGACTGTTGAAGAGGCAACCCAGGCTGCGGATGATATCCTCGCCCTGCTAGACCAGATTGATTGCTGCGAGGCGCGCGCTAATGTTTCGCTGAAATTAACCCAGATCGGCCTTGGATTGGACGAGCGCGTCGCTGCCGCCAACCTCGAGCGTATCCTCGAGCGGGCCAGGCAATACCGGAATTACGTCCGGGTGGACATGGAAGATACGCCCTACACCGATAAGACTATCCGGTTGTACCGCGCCATGCGTCAAAAAGGATATGAGAACCTGGGACTGGTGGCGCAATCCTATCTATACAGGACGGAAGCGGATACGCGCGCATTGCTGGGGGAGGGCTGCCGTTTCCGTCTCGTCAAAGGGGCTTACAAGGAACCGCCCGAACTGGCTTATCCAAAAAAGAAGGATGTTGATGCGAATTTCGACCTGCTGACCAAGTTGATGATCGATTACTCCGCCGGGGCAGGTGCACCGACCCTCAGCGCTGATGGCCGCATCCCGCCCATCCCGGCTCTCGGAACCCACGATGCCAGCCGGATCGAATTCGGTAAGATTTGCGCTGAAAAAGCCGGATTACCGAAGAGTGCCCTGGAGATCCAGATGCTTTATGGCATCCGGCGCGACCTGCAGGAGACATTGGCTAAAGAAGGCTACCCGGTGCGCGTCTATGTACCATACGGTAGCCATTGGTATCCATATTTCGTCCGTCGTCTGGCTGAGAGACCGGCAAATCTTTGGTTCTTTATATCGAACTTCCTGAGAAGATAATAACCCGGCGCGCTAGCGGATTTGTGCCCTGGCATCCTTTGTGGTAAAACAGGTCCATGATGGCTACTACAAGACCGCTGGCGCTCGTGACCGGGTCCGCCCACCGCCTGGGGAGGGTTTTTGCCGAGACACTGGCGCTCCGCGGGTATGACATCCTGCTGCATTACTTTGAATCGGAGGAACTGGCAGTACAGACCGCAGCCAGTCTCGAGGCGTGCGGCGCGGTTGCGACCTTGCACCAAGCCGACCTGACCGATCCGGGACAAATCGCCAGCCTCTTTGCTGTCATTGACCGACTCCGCGGCCCATTGCAGGCACTGGTCAATTCGGCTGCGATGATGCCGGCGGGCGAGGTCGAGGGACTGACACTCGATACCTGGGAAAGGACGCTGGCATTGAACTTGACGGCGCCCTTCCATTGCGCCCAACTGGCCGCTCAACGCATGAAAAAAGGCATGATCGTCAATATCTCTGATATCGGGGCCGGCAAGGCATGGACTCGTTTCACGGCATATACAGTCAGCAAGGCAGCGCTCGAATCGCTGACGCGTATCTTGGCCCGCAGCCTCGCGCCACGCATACGAGTGAATGCCATCGCCCCGGGCATTGTAATGCCCGGGGCGGGATTGCCCAGGCAGGCATGGGAGCGTCTTGTGGCGCGCCTGCCGCTCCGGCGTCCGGCTGCATCTGCAGAAATTGCGTCTGCGTTGGAATTCCTGCTTGACAACGAATACATAACCGGCCACATCCTGGATGTGGATGGCGGCTACGACTTGTTATAGTCCTGAAATGGAGAACCAATGGCGGAAGATGCACGGTTACTGGCAGAAAAATTAGATCGGGAAGGTCGAAAAGTGGCCGCTTATTTTTCCACGTACGATCCTGCCCAATGGGAACAGGATGTCTATACTGAAGGCGCCCACTGGAAAGCGCGCGATATCCTGGCGCATTTCGTCTCCGCTGAGCAATCCTTCCTGGCGCTATTTCAGTCCATAGTCGAGATGGGTTCAGGTCTGCCGGATGGCTTTTCGATCGACGAATTCAATATACGGCAGGTGGGAGAACTGCACTCGGTTCCCCCGGCCAATCTGCTCCATGATTTCCAGGAAGCCCGTCGGAGCATGGTCGAGTGGGTGAGTGGCGTAACCGATTCAGACCTGTCGAAGCAAGGTAGGCATCCCGCCCTGGGTGAGACCAGCCTGGGCGAGATGATAAAAATGGTCCCATTACACAACCTGATGCACCTGCGGGACTTGAAGCGATTGGATCGATAGGAGATGATGTTCAAATCGATTCTGCAACTGGCGCGTCCCCTGCACCTGTTCATGGCCGCCCTGGCATACCTACTGGGCGTCGGGATGGCGCGTTATCTCGGATTCTCTTCCGATCCAGAGGCCATGCTATTGGGGTTGTTCTGGCTGTTGTTGGTTTTGTCAGGCGGCGACCTCGTGAGTGAATCCCTCCGCCTGTCGCCGAAACCATACACTCCCGATGAGACTCCCCGCCAACGGACTGCCTACCGGGCAGTACTACTCCAGGTAGCAGCCGCCGTCTTTGTCCTTGCTGCCGGACTGACAGTATACCTGGCATTTACAGGACGATTGGAAACGGCATCGATGATTTTGATGTCCGTTATATTCATCCTGCTCGTGGTCTATTCCGTCCCGCCTTTCATTTTTTCAGCCAAGGGGGTGGGCGAGTTCGTACAGGCGGTGTTGCTGGCAGGGATGGCTCCTGCGTTGGCTTTCCTGCTCCAGGCAGGAGAAAGCCACCGTTTGCTGGGTGCGTTCACATTCCCGCTGGTATTGATTGCCTTGGCCTGGTTAATGGTTTCGGAATTTCCAACCTTTGCATCGGACGTAAAATACTCCCGCCACACGCTACTGACACGCCTCACCTGGCAGAAGGCAATCCCGCTCCATCATGCGTTGCTCGGAGCCGCTTATCTCTTGTTTGCCGTCCTACCGTTACTCGGATTCCCCTGGTCGCTGACCTGGCCGGCATTGCTGACGTTTCCATTGGGGTTGGTACAAATCCACTGGCTGCAACGTATTGCCCGTGGCGGTAGACCGGTCTGGAAATTCATCCTGGCCCTCTCCGCCTCAGTCTTTGGACTGACGGTATACTTCCAGGCTTTGACTTTCTGGTTGCGTTGAGCTTCTTGAGGTTTCCCTCATGCCTGAGTTTCTCCATTTGATCCCTCCTGTCGAGGCCCTGGATCGCCTGTTCAAGAACCTGCCGGACCGCATCCCCCCGGCGGAGTTGATCGATACCGTGGACTGTCTCGAGCGGATTTCCGCCTCCCCGGTGATTGCGCCGCATGACCTGCCTGAGTTTTCCCGCTCGAGCGTGGATGGATATGCAGTCCGGGCAACCAGTACCCATGGGGCAAGCGACAGCCAGCCGGCATATCTCAATCTGGCGGAAGAAACGCCAATGGGCAGCCGGCCGGAGGTGTCCCTCCTGCCGACCCAGGCTTCTCTCATCCATACCGGTGGAATGCTCCCGGAAGGGGCCGACTCGGTGGTAATGTTGGAGTATACCCAGGAGACGGCTGGTTCCGAGATAGAGGTGTTCCGGCCGGTTATGGTTGGTGAAAATGTTATCCTGCGTGGCGAGGATTTATCCGTTGGGCAGATCATCATCCCGCCAGGGACACGCATCCGACCGGCAGAAATCGGCGGGTTGATGGCTCTGGGGATAATCGAGTGTCGCGTAGCCATAAAGCCGCGCGTAGGGATTATTTCCACCGGGGATGAAGTGGTCCCGCCGCGGGTCTCGCCTGCGCTTGGGCAGGTTAGGGATGTCAATTCCCACACCCTGGCCGCCTTGGTCGAGCAGTCTGGTGGGGAGCCGGTCTTGTTAGGGATCGTGCCAGATTCCCTCGAAAAATTGAAGGAGGTTGCAGCTGCCAGCCTTGTGGATTGTGACATGTTGGTGATTACAGCCGGATCGTCCGCAAGTGTTCGCGATCTGACAGTTGATGCAATCCATTCTCTCGGACGGCCTGGTGTATTGGTGCATGGGGTGAATGTCCGGCCGGGAAAACCAACCATCCTGGCAGTCTGCGATGATAAGCCAGTCATTGGGTTACCGGGTAATCCTGTCAGCGCCTTGGTGATAGCCGGGTTGATCGTTGTCCCGCTGATCCAGCGCCTGTCGGGCGCCCCCCGGCGTACTTATACGCCTTCAGTCCGCGCTCGATTGGGCGGCAACATCCCCTCCCAGGCTGGCCGGGAGGACTGGGTGGCAGTTCGCCTGGTCCGGAAAGGGGAAGTCGTTTCAGCCGAACCCATCTTTGGTAAGAGCAACCTCATCTTTTCCCTGGCCGCTGCCGATGGGTTGGTAAGGATTGCGCCGGATGCGACCGGGCTGGAAGCCGGGGAGACGGTCGAAGTTTTCCTGATTTGATCGGTTTTGGATTGAACCATGTCGATCTATTTACATGACATACCCCTGGAGCAAGCTTGGGAGCATTTCCGTTCTGCGCTGGAGGCTGGCGGTTTATGGGGGGTATTAGGATGCGAAACCATCCCGTTGACCGAGAACGCCCTCGGCCGGACCCTTGGGGAGCCGGTTTGGGCCCGGATTTCTTCCCCCCACTATCACGCCTCCGCCATGGATGGATTCGCCGTCCACTCCATGGAAACAATTGGCGCCATCCCCTCATCGCCAAAGATATTAAAAATTGGTTCCCAGGCGCGATACCTGGATACAGGCGACCCGATTCCAACTTCATTCGACGCGGTGATCCCGATAGAGGATGTCGAATCGCTGGACGGGGACCAGGTCCTGTCCGAAGATGCCCGGAAACCCGCCTTGATCCGGGTCCGGGCGGCAGTCGCTCCCTGGTCGCATATCAGGCCGGTGGGCGAGGATATTGTTGTCAGTCAAATGGCGCTGCCGGCTGGAAAAGTCT
>VGNO01000049.1 GCA_016865985.1 Chloroflexota bacterium
GTCTTCGACCACCAGCAGGGGACCATATGGGATGTTCATGAGGGTATTGTAATCCAAGTTTGAATCAGCGGGTATAATCACGGCGATGAAACCATCCCTGCCATCCCATTCCATCCGGCATTGGCTGATCCTGTTGACCCTGGCTGCCACCGCCTGCAATCCACGCCCTGAAACCCCGACAGCCACGCCGCAACTGTCCACCCCAACTGCCACACCGGTGCCGATGGTTGCCGTCGTCAACGGCGAGGGCATCACTCAGGAGGAATTCGAACAGGAATTGGCGCGCTACCAGTCAGCCATGTCCACTTTGGGGGAAGTGGTATCGCCGGAGGATGCCTCCCGGGTTGTGCTGGACGACCTGGTCTCTCAGGCGCTCCTGACGCAGGGCGCCCTGGCAGCCGGTTACCAGGCTGACGCGGAAGAACTCCAGTCCCGTCTCGACCAATTGGCGGACGCGGCCGGTGGTGTGGATGCGCTGGCGGCTTGGATCGGCGAGCACGGGTACACCGACGAGACATTCCGCCGCTCGTTGGAACGCGCCCTGGCTGCGGCCTGGATGCGCGACCGGATCGCCTCGGACGTTCCACTTGATACAGAACAGGTGCACGTGCGCCAGATCATCCTCTACACCGAGCAGGACGCCCGGGAGGCCCTGGCCGCCCTTGACGGCGGTTACGATTTCACCGAATTGGCCGCCCATTACGACCCGGTGACGCGCGGCGAACTTGGCTGGTTCCCGCGCGGTTACCTGCTGGAACCGGCTTTCGAGCAGGCCGCCTTTGCTCTCCAGCCCGGTGAGTACAGTGGAATCGTCCAGACCTCAGTCGGATACCACATCCTGTATGTGATCGAAAAAGACCCGGCCCGTCCCTTGACGCCCGACGCGCTGCTGGCATTGCAGGACCTGGCGCTCGAAAACTGGTTGCGCGAACAGCGCGCACAAAGTACAATCACCCTGTCGCCGTGACCCTGCTCCACCTGGAGAAGTCGATATGGACAGTTTTGACCTGACGCCGAAAAGACCGAACCCTGCCAGGACGATCTGGAACCTGCTGACCGTCACCATGCTGGTCGGCGTACTCTGCCTGGCGGGCATCTTCGCGACTATTTTTATCAATCCAAACGTCGTTTTCAATCCTTTCCCGCCCCCGGCGGAACTCGAACCGCTGCTCTTCCCGACTCCCACCTGGACCCCGATCCTGCTCCCGGCCACCTGGACCCCCAGCCCGACGATCGAACCCACCGAACCGCCCACCAAGGCCCCCACCTGGACGCCTGTGCCGACCAACACCCTGTTCTTCATCGCCTCGCCGACTTCACGCTTTACCCCCACCAGGACCCGCACCCCGACCCGCACCCCGGTCCCGACCGGGATGCCGTTCTCGTACACCATCACTTACATGGAAAGCGCCTACTACCATCCCGAAGCCGGGTGCAACTGGATGGGTGTCGCCGGACAGGTGGTCGACAAGAACAACAGCCCGATCCTGTACATCACCATCATGCTCGGCGGGCGTCTGGACGCCAAGTATTTCGACCCACCCATCCCCAGCCTGTCGGGCACCTCGCCGAACTACGGCCAGTCCGGGTTCGAGTTTGTCATCGAAGACCATCCGGTGGCTTCCAACGATACGATGTGGATCCAGTTGATGGACCAGGCCAACCTGCCTCTGACGGAGAAGATCTACTTCGATACCTATAGCGACTGCACCAAGAACCTGATCATGTTCCGCTTCAAGAAAACCCGCTAGGAATAGGGAACGCCCCGGTGCTGGCCTGACCGGGGCGTTTTACTTGTGTAAACCAGCGCCGGGAATCCCCCTGACTGCTCGAGTCATCGGCATGAAATGTGATTTCTGCAAGAACGGCTATGATAAGGATGAGTTGGAGTAGTTGATACTGAAGGATGCCGAAACTGGGTACAGTTTTTCTGTCGCGAGTTTTTTCTTGCGTCAACTCTTATTCTTACACAGCCGTATTCCAATGCGCGTATTTGGGAACCCGGTTGCGCACGACATCATCGAAGAGCTTGCGCAGTTTTTCGCCCACCGGTCCCATCCTACCCTCACCGACCGGGCGGTGGTCCACTTTTGTGACCACTGTCACCTCGGCGGCAGTGCCGGTCATGAACAACTCGTCGCAGACGTATACCTCGGTGCGGTCGATCGGGCGTTCCACCACGACCAGGCTGAGTTCGTTACTTGCCAATTCCATCACGGTTCGGCGGGTGATGCCTTCCAGGATGTTCTCGGTGATCGGCGGGGTGATCAATACCCCGTCACGCACCATGAATATGTTCATGGCGCTGCCTTCCGAGATGTGGCCATCCTGGTTCAGAACCAGCGCCTCGTCAAAGCCGGAGCGGCTGGCATCGGTCTTGATCAACGCCGAGTTGGCGTACGCCCCGCTGATCTTGCCGCGCGCCGGGATGACATTGTCGTCGATCCGCCGCCAGGATGACACTGTGACATGGGCGTTGGTGGCATTCTTGACGTACTGCCCGAACGGCATGGCGAACATGGTGATCTCGTCTCTCAGGTCGTGCAGGCGCACTCCGACCACCTCGTCGGCTTTGTAAGCCAGGGGACGGATGTAGATATCCTGCCGGTAACCGTCCGCCTGCAGCAGGCCGAGCAGGACCTGGGTCAGGCTTTCAGGGGTGTGGTCGAAATCCATGCACAGCAACCGGGCGGAGTTCAGGAACCGGCGGAAGTGGTCGCCCGGACGAAAAACGAAGAGCCGCTCCTGCTCTTTGTTCCAATAACCACGCATCCCCGCGAAGACGGCTGTGCCATAGTTCAACGCATGGGTGGCGACGCCTACTTTGGCATCGGCGTAAGGGACGATTTTCCCCTGGAAGTAAGCGTGTTTGGGAAGATCCACAGACAGGCCTCCAGTCTCGAGATGGTTGCAGCCCCTCCTGCATGGCAATTATACATGAATCCAGGAACCCCCTTTCAGCTTGACAGGCGCTGGTGGTCTTGGTATAATTTAATTCGATGTATATCTAATTAGTTTTATAAGGATGAACACATGGACGCGCAATCCCCCAACATGCTCGATTTTGTCAAAGCCACGTCAGACGCCGACCGGCTGAGAGTGGTTGGCGTCCTGGCCCGGGGTGCGGCCAACGCGGAGACAGTGGCAGCGGAACTGCAGATCCCTTTCCGGGATGCCCTCAACCACCTGGCATTCCTGCGTTTCGTTGGCATCGTCCGCACCGATACAGGTGATATCCGCCAGTCAGCCGTCTATGAACTCAATCCCGGAGGGGCGGAGGCGATCGCCAAGGCCCGTCTCCCCGGTACGAAGGAGACATATGCGCCTGCCCCGCACCTGGACGGGAAGTCGCGCAAGGCGCTGGCGGCCTTCCTGAACGCCGATGGCTCCATCCGGCAGATTCCCAACTCGCGCACCCAGCCGGAAAAACTCAAGGTGATCTTCGACTACCTGGTCGAAGCGTTCGAACCGGGTGTGGATTACACCGAGCGGGAGGTCAATACCATCATCCGCCGCTTCCATGAGGATACCGCCGGCCTGCGGCGTGACCTGGTGGATGCCGGCCTGCTGGGGCGGGTAGCAGATGGATCGCGTTATTGGCGTGTAGCCATAGACGAGGTGAAATGACCGAGAATCCCGACCTGGTGACCTTGTTCAAAGCCCTGGCAGATGCCAGTCGGTTGAAAATCGTCGGGCTGCTCGCTCAGCAGGCCTACAGCGTGGAGGAACTCGCCGCCCTCCTGGACCTCAAGCCATCCACCATTTCGCACCATCTATCTCGCCTGGCCGAGGTCGGCCTGGTAAATGCCCGGGCCGAAGGGTATTACAGCGTCTATATGCTGGATAAAAACGCCCTGGAAGACAGCGCCCGCCGCATCATACTGAGCAAAGAAATGGCGACCGTCGTCGAGGATGTGGACCTGGATGCCTACGACCGCAAGGTGGTGGCCGATTATGCCCGCCCGGGTGGCAGCCTGAGGACCATCCCGGCCCAGCGCAAGAAACTGGAAGCCGTGCTGCGCTATGTTGTCAAGGCTTTCGAGCCGGGGAAACGTTACAGCGAGAAGGAAGTTAACCAGATCCTGAGCCGCTTCCATGCCGATACAGCCTCCTTGCGGCGGGAACTGGTGGGGGCCAAACTGATGTCCCGCGAGGGCGGGGGAGGGGCTTACTGGCGGGTTGACGAATAGGTCTTATACGAGTGTTTTTCCTATGAGCAACAACCAGTCGGGGGTTAACCGTTGGATGAGCCAGCAGAGCGGGATTTCAGCGGAATGCTACCAATTCCATTCAAGGCGCTTGTCAGTGATTCGGACTTGAGCGCCATGACCCGGCTATTGGCGAAGTAAGGAAATTCGAAGTTGGTTGGGTCTCCCGCCTTCTTGCCAGGGATGGGCATCAGACGGGCAGTCAGGGGTTTATCCAACCGCAATGCCAGCGCTGCAAGATCGAGCAACAGGGCCGCCACCTGCCCGGCGCTGGCATCGCCCGGCAGGGGGAGGGTATCGAGCCCGGTGCCGCACACCGCCGAATAGAGCAAGGCATCCTTGATGGTCAGCGTTCCCTCGGCAGCCCGGCGGGCGAGGATGGAATCCTCCAGCACCGGCTGCATGAATCCGCAGAACCCGACATGCGGGAAACTTGCCTGTTCGACGGCACTGGTCAGAATGGCGGCTGCCGCCAGCGAGCCATGCTGCCCGATGGCCGGGACGCCCATCCTTTCCACGGCAGCGCCCAGGGATTTGGCATCTTCCGGGAAGGGGGCGAGTGAGAAATCGATCCCGATGAACCGACCCGGCAGGGAGACGGCAATGCGGGTCAGTTGCTGCCCATGCCGTTCGATGGCGGCAACCAGGGACCTCCGGCCAGTCTCAAGATTGGACTGCCCGGAAAAGGCTTCCACGGCCAGGTCTGCGGCTTCGGTCGCGATGGAAAAACCAAGTCCCCTGTCCAGCCAATAGGCGGCCGGGAAGAACGGCGCGCCAGGTCCGACATTTGCCAGGGCAGCGAAACGCAGGTTGGCGAAACCATCCGGTGTAATGGGCGCGCAGTTGACGATCACCTCGGCGCAGGCGCGGACAGCCTCCAGCGGAATGCCGCGTCGGGAATCTGCCATAATCCCGGAAAAGAAGATATTCTCCGAGGCGGCGATCGCCTCCGGGATGATGGGATAACTTTCCGGGTATTCTGGCAGGGCCGGGCCAAGCGAGGCGTAGGCAATCCCGGCCTGGCGGATGGTTGTGGACAACTGGGCAGCCAGCCGGGGAGTGTTGCCGATCTGGCCGGCAGGAAACAGGGTTGGAAAAGGATTGCATGCCAGGCGGGTCGTCTGGACTTCATAACCGGCAGCCTCGTAGGCCTCCCTGGCCTCCTGGAGGAACAAGCCGGCCTCCAGGATGATGGCTTCATCCAGCGGCCAGCCGGGGTTGGCGAAACAGGTGATGGAGCGGATCTTCATTCCTTTTGCCCCTGTTGCCTCTGCCGGACCACCTCGAACATCAACACCGCCCCGGCCACACTGGCGTTGAGCGATTCACTGCCACCCGGCATCGGTATGCTGACCAGGCTGTTCGCCAGCCTGTGAGCCGTCTGGCTGGCGCCGTCCGCTTCCCCGCCGATGACCAGCGCCAGCGGCGAGCGGAGATCCAGCCCCCAGCACGGTTCCCCGTCCATATCGGCCAGGTATACGGTCAAACCGGCGGATGCGAGATAGATCCCGATCTCTTCCCAGGGCAGTTGCAGGATGGATAACCGGAAGTGTGCGCCCATGCCGGCGCGTACGACTTTTGGAGCAAATGGGTCGGTTGTTCCGGGAGGGATGAATACCGCCTGCACCCCGGCTGCCGATGCAGTACGCAGCAGGTTGCCCAGGTTTCCGGGGTCGCGGATCGCGTCGGCGATGACGGCAAAATCGAGAGCCGGGGGAGGCAGCAGGGGTTTTGCCTCCAGCACAGCCAGGATGCCCTGGGATGCCTCTACTTCGCTGATGGAACGGAGCACGGCGTCCGATACCAGTTCCGATTCGACGCCCTTCGAGATTAACTGGACAACGAGCGCCCTGGCGCGCGGGTTCAATCCCTCCCCGTGCAGGATGAAGCGGAACGGCCAACCTGCACGATGCGCCTCCTCGACCAGGCGGATGCCTTCGGCCAGGAACGCGCCTGCCTCGCTCCGCTCCTTGGGCCGCCCGGTGATGGCACGCACCAGTTTGATCCTGGGGTTCTGGCTGGAGGTGATCATGGCAATTTGACGACGAATGCCCCGGCGGTGGATGAATCAAAGACTACCAACCGGATGACCCGCAGTCCGGAGGAATGCGTTGAAAAATACGTCCGGATGGCCTGCAGGATGACCCCTGCCGCCCGTTCTACCGGGAAGCCGAAGATGCCGGTCGAGATGGCAGGGATGGATATGGACGATAAATGCAATTGGTCCGCCACGTTCAATGCCCCGTGGACGGCATCTGCCAGTTTGCGGTATTCATCGCCGGATCCCCAAACCGGTCCCACGGCGTGGATCACGTATTTTCCCGGCAGTTTTTCGCTCGAGGTCCAGGCCGGGGCCGAGTGGCTGACCGGGCCATGGTTGCGCACCCATGCGTCGCTGTCCTGTTGGATAACCTCGCCGTCATGTTTCCTGATCGCCCAGGCCACTCCGCCGCCGTGGTGGAGGCGTTCAATGGCCGCGTTGACGATGGCGTTGGTCGTCCCAGCGGTGATGGCTCCTTGGGCGATTTCCATGCTCGCGCCAGTCGGCAGTCTGGTTTCTGTGAGGAGCCGGTTCATACGGTTATTTTACCTTGATTAAAATATTCGGTCGGGGCGCCAACCCCGACCGATTCTTCTACGGTTGATGTTGCGATTGTCGATGCTTATTGGTTTGCCTGCGCCACCACTGCCGAAAAGGCTTGCGGTTCACGCACGGCCAGGTCGGCCAGCATTTTTCGGTTGAGATTGATCTCCGCCTTCTTCATGGCGGCCATCAACCGGCTGTAGGTGGTGCCGTTGAGACGGGCTGCTGCATTGATGCGGGCGATCCATAGTTTTCGCAGGTCGCGCCGCCGGACGCGGCGGTCGCGGCTGGAATACCACATGCTTTTCAGCATGGCCTCATTGGCGCGCCGGAACAGCAGGCGCTTCGAACCGCGCTGTCCCTTGGTGTACTTCAATACCTTCTTGTGCCGGCGGGCGCCGGTGGGTCCACTCTTGATACGAGCCATTCATTATCTCCTGCGAACCTCCGGGCGTCGGCGGTGGTTGTTCTCCATCCGTCAGTTGTTTACACCCGGGAGCCGCAAATCGCGAATACGATACGTGAAGCGTGTTACGGCTTCATGTTCGGCGCCAGGCGCCGGACGCGTTTGATGATCTTCCGCCCTTTGACGGGCACCATCTCGGCAAATAAAGCCTTCACCCGGTCGGCCGACTTGCGGCGCAGGTGAGCCTTACCGCCTTTTGTACGCACAACTTTGCCCGACCCGGTCAGGCGGAACCGTTTGGAGGTTGCCTTGTGGGTCTTGAGCTTGATCTTACCGTCTTTCTGCTTGCGAGGCACAGCGAGTACTCCTTTCGTAAAATATCCGCCAACGTCATTCACGCGGCTCAGTGGTCTTTTCTTCAGGGGCCGCCTTGCCATCTTCGGAGGCGGTGGTTTTCTTCTTGCCCTTGGAGGGCGCCAGCATCATCGACATGCTCCGGCCTTCGATACTGGGAGCCTGTTCCACGATACTCTCGTCCGATAACTGGTGGGCGATTTCCTTCAGGTCTTCGAGCGCGATTTCGGGGTAGGTGATCTCGCGTCCCCGGAAGCGGATGGTGACCCGGACTTTCATCCCGTGTTCCAGCCAGCGACGGGCGTCATCGACTTTGAATTCCCGGTGGTGCTCGGTCGTCTTCGGGCGCAGGCGGATCTCCTTGACTTCGATCTTGGTCTGCGCTTTACGCGCTTCGCGTTCCTTCTTTTCCCGTTCGTACAGGAATTTACCGAAGTCCATCACCCGGCAGACGGGGGGGGTGGCGTTGGGCGAGACTTCTACCAGGTCGAGTTCGGCGTCGCGGGCGATCTTGAGCGCTTCCTTTGTGGTGACCACTCCGTGGTTGTCGCCCGTCGGTCCGATCAGGCGGACTTCCGGCGTCCGGATGAACTCGTTGACTCGAAATTCGTTTGTACTAATGGCGTTCTCCTCTTTTCAACAGGGCGAACCAGCCTGAGGCTGGTTTTGGGCGGGCTGATGATACCATACCCTCATGTGAACGTCAACAATCGTCAAAAAGGCCGGGTCAGGGAAACCTCCCCGGCCTTCTCGTCCTTCGGTGAAATATCTACAGATGGCTGGAGCGGGTTGAGATGCGCTCCTTGGCCCGAGCGATGAACTCAGCCACTGGGATATTATCCGACCGCGAGCCGTCCCTGACGCGCAGGGAAACCTGCCTGGCTTGGGACTCGTTCTCGCCGACGACCAGCATGTAGGGCACTTTCATCAACTGTGCGTCGCGGATCTTGGCGTTCATGCGCTGGGCGCTGACGTCGGCGCTGGCGCGGATGCCCTGGTCGAGCAACTGGCGGACGATGCCCTCGGCGTACTCGTTCTGGTTGTCCGTGATCGGGACGACGCGGGCGTGTTCGGGCGAGAGCCAGGCCGGAAAACTACCGGCGTAGTGTTCGAGCAGGAAGCCGACGAAGCGTTCGTGGGTGCTGAGCGGGGCGCGGTGGATGCAGAGCGGCGTCTCCTCGACTCCTTCCTTGCTCATGTACGTCAGGCCGAAGCGGGCCGGCTGGGCAAAGTCCACCTGGTTCGTGGCGAGCGTGAACTCGCGGCCGATGGCGCTCCAGACCTGGCCGTCGATTTTGGGGCCGTAGAAGGCGGCCTCGTTGGCGGCCTCCACGAACGGCACGCCGCCGTTCGTCATGGCGCGCCGCACCATGTCTTCGGTCTTGAGCCACAGGCGTTCATTGTCTACGAATTTCTTGCCCAGGCCTTCCTTGCTGTGCAGCGACAGGCGCATGACGAATTTGGTAATGTTGAACAGTTCGAGATACTTCTTGTACAGGTCGATTACGCCCATGAATTCCTGCTCGAACTGGTCCTCGGTCACGTAGATGTGGGCGTCGTTCATCTGCATCGAGCGGACGCGCATCAGGCCGAAGAGTTCGCCCGATTTTTCGTAGCGGTAGCACGTCCCGTACTCGGCCAGGCGGATGGGGAGGTCACGGTAGGAGCGCGGCTTCGAGCCGAAGATCTTGTGATGCATCGGGCAGTTCATCGGCTTGACGTAGTACTTCGTCCCTTCCAGTTCCATCGGCGGATACATGGACTCGGCGTAATAGGGCAGGTGTCCGGAGTGCAGGAACAGGTCTTCCTTCGCCAGGTGCGGGGTCCGCACCCGGAGATAGCCGGCCTTTTCCTCCATCTCCTTCGCCAGTTTTTCCAGTTCCTCGATGACCACGCCGCCGCGTGGCAGCCAGAGCGGCAAGCCGGGACCGATCTCTTCTTCGTAGATGAATATCTCAAGTTCCTTGCCTAATTTGCGGTGGTCGCGCGCCTTGGCTTCCTCGAGCATCTTAAGGTAGTCCTTGAGTTCGTCAGGCGTACGCCAGGCTGTGCCGTAGATGCGCGTCAGCATCTTGTTGTGCTCGTCGCCGCGCCAGTACGCCCCGGCGATGGACATCAACTTGAACGCGGCTGGGTTGATCTGGCGCGTGCTCTCGACGTGCGGGCCGCGGCAGAGGTCTATGAAAGTATCGCTCTGATAGAGCGAGATCTCCGGCTTATCGTCCAGCGGGTTGCCGTACTCGTCCTGCCCTCCATGCTCGAGGCCCTCGATCAGTTCCAGTTTATAGGGCTGTTTCTCGAAGACCTGGCGGGCTTCGGCGGCGGAAACCACTTTCTTTTCGAAGGGGTGACCACCGGCGATGATCTGCCTCATGCGTTTTTCGATTTTTTCCAGGTCTTCCAGCAGGATCGGCTGGGGTAGTTCGAAGTCGTAATAGAAACCGTTCTCGATCGGCGGGCCGATGGTGTACTTTGTATCAGGGTAGAATTCGAGTACGGCCTGCGCCATCACATGCGCGGCTGAGTGGCGGATGCGGTAGAGTTGAGAATCTTCGTAGCGTTCTTCAGGTTGGTTGGACATTTAGTCTCCTTCCCCCCTCTCCCGTTTTTGGGAGAGGGGACGGGGGTGAAGGCGAAACAAAAACTCTCGCCCGAACACGGGGCGAGAGCGCTGGCGCGGTCACGCGGTTCCACCCGATTTAAGTCCCAGATTTTTCTCCTGGACTTCACAGGTTTCAAAGACCTATGAAGTCTCCGTGGACTTATCTCTTCGGACCGATAACGGGGTCAGCCGTATCCCTTACTGACTGAACACTGATCGCTGACTACTGACCACTGTTCACTGTTCTGTTCCACGCTCGCGGGTGGTTTTCTGCGGGGACTGCCGGAGCAGGCTCTCAACCTGTGGCCTGTCTCTCTCTGTCGGCATGGGGACCGCATACTCGTCCCGGTCATTGCGTTTCTCGAAAACTGATAACCGACAACCGGTTATCGATTTCTGAAATAGTGGGCGAGACAGGGCTCGAACCTGCGACCTCTGCTATGTCAAAGCAGTGCTCTAACCAACTGAGCTACCCGCCCGGGCAGGGGCATATTATAACGAGAGTGCCGGAAATTGGCAAGAAACTCAACCGCCGCCGGGCGGGAGGTCGCCACATTCCCGGTTGCCTGCCATTGACAACAATCCTCCCAGCATCTAAACTTGCCCCATGCTTGCCAGAGTCTTCTCGTGCGCAGTGACCGGGCTGGATGGGGTGGTGGTCGAAGTGGAAGTGGACTACACCCAGGGTATGCCCGGTATGACGGTCGTCGGCCTGCCGGACGCGGCGGTTCAGGAGAGCCGCGAGCGGGTCCAGGCTGCGGTGCGGAATGCCGGGGCCTCGTTCCCGCGCAAGCGGTTGGTGGTCAACCTGGCGCCGGCCTCGGTGCGCAAGGAAGGACCGGCCTATGACCTGCCGATCGCGGTGGGGGTTTTGATCTATCTCGGCCTGTTGCCGCCCACTGCGGTGGACGGGATGATGGTGGTGGGTGAGTTGTCATTGGATGGATCGGTTCGCCATACGCGCGGCGTCCTGCCGATGGCTGCCACTGCCCGGTCGGCCGGTTTCAAGCGCATCGTTGTCCCGCAGGCGGACGCGGCCGAGGCGGCGCTCATCCCGGACCTGGAAGTGATCCCGGTTGCAACGCTGGCCCAACTCCACAGCCACCTGGCAGGTCGCCAGCCGATCCCACCCCAACCGTCGATGGATGCGACCGAGATTCCGTTGGACCTGCTGACGGATTTCAGCGAGATCAAAGGGCAGGAACATGTCAAACGCGCCCTCGAAGTAGCCGCAGCCGGCGGTCACAACGTATTGATGATCGGACCGCCCGGTTCGGGCAAGACCCTGCTGGCACGCGCCCTGCCGGGCATCCTGCCGCAGATGTCTATTGATGAGGCGCTGGATGTGACCCGCGTCTACTCGGTCGCGGACCAACTCCCGGCCGGGACTCCGCTGCTGCGCCACCGCCCGTTCCGGGCGCCGCACCACACCATCAGCCATGCCGGCCTGGTGGGCGGCGGGAACTGGCCGCACCCGGGTGAGATCTCCCTGGCGCACCGCGGTGTGCTGTTCCTGGACGAATTGCCGGAATTCGGGATGCGGGTACTGGAGGTGTTGCGCCAGCCGCTGGAGGACAAACATGTCACCATCAGCCGGGCGCAGGGCTCGTTGACCTTCCCGGCCAACTTCCAACTGGTGGCTGCCATGAACCCCTGTCCCTGTGGGTATGCCGGTGATCCGCTCAGGCCTTGCACCTGTTCCCACATGGTGGTGACCAAGTACCAGAAGCGCATCTCCGGTCCGCTGCTGGACCGGATCGACATCCACATCGAGGTGCCGCGCGTGGAATACGAGAAACTGAGCGCCGGGCGGAGCGGGGAGCAGTCGGCAGCCATCCGTGAACGGGTGGAGGCGGCGCGCCAACGCCAGCGCCAGCGGTTCCAGGGAAGCGAGTCATCAGCCGCCATCCCCTGCAACGCCGATATGCGCCCAGCCGAAGTGAGGGAGTTTTGCGACCTGGATGAATCCTCCCGGGCGTTGATCAAGGCGGCCATGAACCAGTTGCAACTCTCCGCCAGGGCCTACCACCGGGTGCTGAAACTGGCCCGCACCATTGCCGACCTGGCGGCCGGCCCGCAGATCCTCCCGACCCACCTGGCGGAAGCGCTCCAGTACCGCTCGCGGATGCAGGTTATGGAGTAGCCGGAAACAGCCTGTTCACGCCTGCCGTTGCTCCCTATCCTGGAGGAATATGGATCTACACCGATTTCTCGCCTGCCTGCCGGTATTCGCCCAACTCGATCCGGAATCCATTGGTAGACTCCTGGAGGAAATGGAATCCCGGAAGTTGGCCGGTGGGGAGGTCTTGTTCGATCAGGGGCAGCCGGGGGATGCATTCTATATCCTCCTTTCTGGAAAGTTGCGTGTTACTGCCATCACATCCGCAGGCGTGGAGGCTGCGGTGGGCACGCTGGAGGCGGGGGATTGCATCGGCGAGATGGCCCTGCTCACCGGCCAGCCGCGGTCTGCGACCGTCAGCGCCCTGGCGGCCAGCGAACTCCTGTGCCTGACACGACCGGCTTTCGAACGCCTGACTGGCAGGAACCCCGGCATCCTGTCCGGGCTTGCGACCCAGTTGCTGCCGCGTTTCCAACAGATGCAGGCCAGCATCTACCTTTCCCGCCTTTTCGGCAGATTGGAGGAAGAATCGCAGCAACAACTCCTGGGGCAACTTGGTTGGCGTCGCCTGGACAGCGGGGAGACGCTTTTCAGGCAAGGGGAGGTCGGTGATGAAATGTATATTATCGTCCAGGGACGCTTGCGCCTCATCGCCGAGGAGGCAGACAGTTGCGAGCGTGTCCTGGGCGAGGTGGGGGCTGGGGAGTACGTGGGCGAGTTCGTCCTGCTGGCGGAACCCGGTTCACCGGAAAGCAAGCGCACAGCCACGCTTTATGCCACCCGCCAGACGGACCTGCTGGTGATCAGCCGCTCGGTCTTCGATTCCCTCCTGTGCCGGTATCCGCAGGCGCTCCTCAACCTGGCGCGCCAGATGGCGCAGCGCTCTGCAAAGGTGGCGAGATCGGCAGCATGGGGGGAGAACAGCATGGTCATCGCCCTGATCCCCGCCCGGATGGAAGGGACGCTGGAGGAGTTTGCACGCCGGCTGGCGCAGGCGCTGGAGCAGTCCGGTCCGACGCTTGTGCTCGATGCCGCCTCCTTCGAGCGGCATTACGGCAGGCCCGGCGCTGCACAAACAGCCCTCGACGATCCCCTCAGCCTGGTCATCAATGCCTGGCTGGATGAACGCGAACGCGAACACCGTTTCACCCTCTACATCACCGCTCCCACGCTGGACGAATCAGGTCGCCTCGATGCCTGGAGCAAGCGTTGCGTGGAAGATGCAGACCTGCTGTTGCTGGTAGGCGAGGGGCATGCCGACCCGCGCCCGACCGCTGTGGAACGCGCCCTGCCTTCGACCAGCAGCCGCTCGAGGCTGGAACTGGTCCTTGTCCACGACGCTGGCTGCCAGGTCCCGCGCGGAACGACGCGCTGGCTGGAGGCGCGCCGGGCGTGCGAATTCCCGGTGCAGGCCTGGCACCATATCCGGGAAGGGAACGCCGCAGATTTCCGCCGCCTGGCAAGGCGGGTGGCCGGTACACCGATCGGCCTGACCCTGGCGGGGGGCGGGGCGCGCGGCTGGGCGCATGTCGGCGTGCTGCGCTACATGGAGGAGGAAGGGATGGAGTTCGACTGGGTGGCGGGCGCCAGCATGGGCGCCATCGTCGCCGGCGGTTGCGCCCTGGAATGGTCGAGCGGGCGCATCCACGAACTGGCAGCGCAGTTCTCCGACCCCCGGAAACTGCTCGATTACACCTTCCCTTATGCCTCTGTCACAGCCACCCGGCGCATAACGTCCATGCTTCAAAGCCTTTATGCCGGGGCGGACATCGAAGATACCTGGCGTCCGTTCTTCTGTATATCGCTCAACCTGAACGAGGGCCGCGAGCGCATCCACACCCGCGGCGCGTTGTGGAAGGCGGTGCGCGCCAGCATGGCTTTCCCAGGTATCTTTGCCCCCGTCGCTGATGAAGGCTGTGTGTTGATCGACGGCGGGGCGGTCAACAACCTGCCCGTCGACCGGATGCGCGAACGCTGCCCGTCCGGGACCGTGATCGGCGTGGAACTGGTGACGGGCAGCCCGGTGCGCGGGGAGTATGAATTCGGCCCGAGTTTGTCCGGTTGGCGGCTCTTGTTCTCGCGCTTCCTGCCTGCCTCCCGCCGGACCAGGATTCCCACCATGCTGAACATCATCGACGGGCTGGTCTACAGCAACACCCACTACCGGCTGAACGAGGCCTGGCGCAGCGCCGACCTGCTGGTGAAGGTGCCGGTGCAGGAGTACGCCCTGCTGGAGTTCGACAAGTACGAGCAGATCATCGAGGCGGGCTATCGCGCCGCCCGGGAGCACTTCCAAGGGTTCTGACCCAATCCCTGAAAGGAGCGCCAGGCATTCGGATGGGCAGTAATGCATGAGAAATAAGTTGGTCTGGAGCAACCTGTCGGTATACAGCCTGGTCCATGGGCTGGTGGATGCCGCCTGCGCCGCCACCCTCTTTGGGATGGCGGGTTTGGAGGGGGATGACCTGCAGGGATTCTTCCAACTCGTCCTCGTATATGATGTGATCGCATTTGCCACCCAGCCTGTATTCGGCTGGCTGGTCGACAGGTTCAAGTCACCGGCACAGGCGGCGGCATTGGGCTGCCTGCTGGTGGCAGTGGCAGCCTTGTCCACATCAGCGCCGATGCCGGCGGCCGTCATTGCCGGGGTTGGGAATGCCCTCTTCCATGTGGGCGGAGGAGTCGCCATCCTTAACCTGGCTCCCGGCAAGGCCTCCCTGCCGGGGATCTTCGTCGCTCCCGGCGCGCTGGGGTTGACGCTCGGCATCCTGCTCGGACGGAGCGGGTACTTCATGGCCTGGCCTTTCATTGGATCCGCAACCCTGCTCTTCGCAGCGCTGCTGATCTGGTTCCTCCCGCGGGTGGAATATCCTGTAAACCAGCCGCCTCATGCCGAGATGCGCTGGTTCGAAGCGGCGATCCTGCTGCTGCTCCTTTCGGTGGCGGTCCGCAGCCTGGTGGGGCAGAGCCTGGTCTTTCCCTGGAAGTCGGACCCGGCCCTGCTGATAGTATTGACTCTGGCAGTCGTGATGGGAAAAGCCTTGGGCGGCTTACTGGCTGACCGGCTCGGGTGGTCTGTGGTTGCGGTAACCGGGCTGGCGCTTTCAGCGCCCCTGCTGGTTTTCTTCTCTTCGCTGCCGGCGCTTGCCATCGCCGGTACTTTTTTGTTCAATTTGAGCATGCCGGTGACGCTTGTCTGTTTGGCCGGGATGCTGCCCGGAAAGACCGGCTTCGCTTTCGGGTTGACGACTCTGGCTTTGATCCTGGGCGCCCTGCCCACCTTCACGCCGCTGCGGGCGGTTGCTGGCCAGCAGGCCTTCCTGTTGACTACGATCATCGTTTCTGTCGTTGCCCTGTTCGTTGGTCTGAAATTGTTCGATCGTCATTTCCGGCAACGGTAGTTCGTATTCGGCCTGGCGTCGATGAAGGAGGATGATATGCAAACAGGATGGTTTCACTGGATGGTAGAGTCCCCGTTGATGGACGTGGTCCCTCCGCCGACTGTGCCGCTGGCGGGCATTTCGGTGGGAGTGATCGCCGCGCTGTGCTGCCTGGTGGTTGTGGTCGGTTTGGCGGCCTTTTTCGTGATCCGGGCGGTCAGGAAGAACCGCACTCCCAACAAGACTCCCCCTGC
>VGNO01000050.1 GCA_016865985.1 Chloroflexota bacterium
AGGATTATTCCTTCAGCCTGGATAAGGAAGTCGTCCACGTCTACCTGAATGACGACGGGACGATGTCCCTGGATTACAATTTCTTCTTCACAAACGACCCCAACGGTCACGTGATCGACTTCGTCGATGTCGGCATGCCGACCTGGAACTACAATTTCAACAGCATCTCGGCCGACGCCAACGGTGTGGACCTGGGCATCTCCACCGATTTCTACGGGGATGGACCCTACGGCTTCGCAGTGGATATGGGCGGGCAGGCCATCCGCCCGGGCGATTCCGGCCAGGTCCATGTCTATGTCAGGCAGGTCGATGACATTTTCTACGACGATTCGGATGACCCGAACTATGCCAGCGTCACATTTTCCCCGGCTTACTTCAGTACCGCGCACGGCAGCACAGACCTGACGGTCATTTTCCACTTCCCGCCTGGTGTGACTGAAACGGAACCGCGCTGGCACAGCGCCCCGTCCGGTTTCCAATCTGAACCTGAGACCGGTTTCGATAACGAGGGGCGCATCACCTATAGCTGGCGCAACGCAAACGCCAGCGGCTACAACCAATACTACTTTGGCGCTTCCTTCCCGAAATCCTACCTTCCGGTCGACGCGATTGTTGTCGAGCCGCCGCCATTTGTATCCACCCCGTCTTTATCAGGCATAATCGATGACCTGGGGGGTGTGGCTTGCTGCGGATTCTTTGGCCTGATGTTCGTCGGTGCGCCGATCCTGGGCGCGATCAATGAGCGAAAACGCAAACTCCAATACCTGCCGCCGAAGATCTCCATCGAAGGGCATGGCATCAAGCGCGGCCTGACAGCGGTCGAAGCCGGCCTGCTGCTGGAACAGCCCCTGGACAAGGTGATGACGATGATCCTGTTCGGGGTCGTCAAGAAGAACGCCGCCACGGTCATCACTCGTGACCCACTGAAGTTGCAACTGGTTCAACCCCAGCCGGAAGGCTTGCACGAATACGAGAAGAACTTCCTGACCGCCTTCGCCGCCCCCGACCTGGCAGGTCAACGCAAGGCCTTACAGGAGATGACGGTCGGCCTGGTGAAAACAGTCTCAGACAAGATGAAAGGCTTCAGTCGCAAGGAGACGATCGAGTATTACAAGAACATCATGGAAAAAGCCTGGCAGCAGATCGAGGCCGCAGGCACACCCGAAGTAAAGAGCCAGATGTTCGAACAGGCGATGGAATGGACGATGCTCGATAAGAACTACGACGATCGCACCCGGCGCGTCTTTACCGGCCCCGTCTACGTCCCGATCTGGTGGGGCAACTATGATCCTTCCTACCAGTCGGTGTCGGCCGGGGCACGGGTGGCAGCCTCCGGCCCGGTCCAGGTGGGTGGACGCGGCGCCCCGGCCAGTGTGCCTGGCGCCTCCTTCGCCGCCTCGGTCGTCGGCGGGGTGCAGAATTTCTCCAGCCGCGTATTGGGCAATGTCCAGTCCTTCACCAGCGGCGTGACCAACCGCACCAACCCGCCGCCCAAACCATCCTCCAGCGGAATGAGCCACAGCGGAGGCAGCAGCGGAGGCAGCAGCGGTGGGCGCAGTTGTGCTTGCGCCTGTGCCTGCGCCGGTTGCGCCTGCGCCTGCGCTGGCGGCGGACGATAGATTCGATTTACGATTGACTTGCAGCAGAGTCCGACATCTGGAGTCGAAAGATTGTCTGAATCGGTCGCGCTATGTGTTCTGGAATCCAGTAAAGCATGGTCTGGTTGACGAACCCGCAGAGTATCCTTGCAGCAATTACTCAGATTCCTGGCGCAAGAGCGGTTTGATATCGGTTCTGAATCTGTAGAGGTTGAGAATGCCCCCGAGTTTTATAGGTGCCCAGAATATATTCTCTCGCAAGAATATCACCGTCCGAAGCCTGGAGACTTCGGACTCAGGAACTCGCCTCTACCATTACCTTCGGGAGGATGGCAACGAGAAGAGCCGCATCCATCTCCGCCTCGATCCCGATGGCTACGGCACGTTGATCATCAACGCCAATCGGGTCATGCACCTCAACCCAACCGCTGCGCTGTTGGCCTACCTGGCCCTGGAAAAAGTGGACCGGGCAGCAGCTATCAAGGCCGTCCAGAAAAAATACCGCGTCAGCAAGACACAGGCCTCATCGGACCTTCAAAACATAAACGCCCAACTCGAAGAACTTGTCCGCCCGGACGAAGCCTGCCCGATCCACGAATTGGAACTGGACACGGTCGCGCCCTTCTCGGCGCGTCCCACCTCCCCCTACCGGCTGGACCTGGCCCTCACCTACCGCTGCAACAACGACTGCGCCCACTGCTACAATGTCGCTCCTCATACCCCTCTCCTTTCAGGAGAGGGGCCGGGGGCGAGGCCCGAGCTTTCCACGGATGGTTGGAAGGAAGTACTCGATAAAGCCTGGAACCTGGGCATCCCGCATATCATCTTCACCGGCGGGGAACCAACCCTCTTCGAGGACCTGCCCGAACTGATCGCCCACGCCGAGAAGAACGGGCAGATCACCGGTCTCAACACCAACGCCCGTCGTCTATCCGACCAGCGCTATGTCGAAAGGTTGGTCGGATCCGGCCTGGACCACGTCCAGGTCACATTGGAGTCGCACCAGCCCGAGGTCCATGACGAAATGGTCCGGTCGCAAGGCGCTTTCCGGCAGACGGTGCAGGGGATCCGTAACGCGCTGGCCAGTCCTCTATTTGTGATGACCAATACCACCATGCTGCGCGCCAACGTCGCCTCCATCCCTTCCACGCTGGACTTCCTGGCCGAACTGGGCGTCCCCACGGTGGGACTGAACGCCCTGATCTACTCAGGTCGCGGCGCGTCGGTGGGGACGGGGCTGGAGGAAACCGAACTGGCCGCACTCCTGCAAATTGCGGTCGGGAAGACCGAGGCGCGCGGCCAGCGGCTCATCTGGTACACGCCTACGCAGTATTGCAACTTCGACCCGGTGCAGATGGACCTGGGGGTGAAGGGCTGCACGGCAGCGCTCTACAATATGTGCGTCGAGCCCGATGGCGGGGTCCTGCCCTGCCAGTCGTATTACCGCCAACTCGGCAACCTGCTCACCGACGAGTGGGATGCCATCTGGAACCACGAACTCGCGGTGCGGCTGCGCGAGCGCAAAAGCCTGCCAGAGAAGTGCAACGGGTGTCTCCTGCTGGCCGAGTGCGGGGGCGGCTGTCCGCTGCAATTCGAGACCATTGGAGAGAGGAATTTGCCGTGAAACTGGCCCGCGTGTCAGCCATCCTGTTGATCCTGGCCGTTGGCCTATCGCTCACCGGTTGTAACGCCGGGGAGGATTGGACCGGCGATGAATATGCTGAAGAATCCCATACCGACGAGGATTACGGAGAGGCGGAGGATGAAGATGAATCTGGTGAGGCCGATGGAACGACCGATGTATCCATTGTGGGAGGGAACGGCGACCTGGCCCGCCAGCACCTCGAAGCGCTGACGGAAATCGGTCCGCGCTGGTCCGGCTCGGAGGAGGAGATGGAGGCCGGCCAATACATCCTGGAGGCCCTCGATGAAATGGGCTACGGGGTCGAACGCCAGCCATTCACAGCCACGAGCGATGACGGTGATACGATCACATCCGCCAACATCATCGCCGTCAAGGATGGCTTGTTGCCCGAGGTGATCGTGGTTGGCGCCCATTACGATTCGTCAGATGAAGGCCTCGGCAGCGACGATAATGGCTCCGGCGTGGCTGTCCTGCTCGAAGTAGCCGAACTGGTGGCCGGAGAGACCACCCCTTACACGATCTACTTTATAGCCTTTGGCGCCGAGGAAGCCGGCCTGCTCGGTTCGAACGCCTTCGTAGATGCCCTGGGAGACAGCGAACTATCCGGGATCATCCTCTACGTCAATTTGGATAGCATCTGCGCAGGCGATGTGACATATATCTATTCCGGTAGCGACACCGGCGCCCTCGACTGGGAAGTGGACTGGGCCGTCTCGAACGGTTACGATCTCGAACCGATCCCCAACGCCGACCTGACCACAGATGGCGAAGACACCGCCGACTATGCCGCCTTCGAGGATGCCGGCATCCCCTGGGTCTACTTCGAAGCCACCAACTGGGACCTGGGGGACCAGGACGGATATACCCAGGTCGACCCGCAATACGGCGACAACGGCGCCATCATCCATACTAAATTCGATGACCTGTACTATTTCGATGAGGTCTTCCCGGGCCGGGTGGAACACCGCCTCGACCTGTATGTCTCTGTGCTCTATGCCCTGCTGACCGAATACGAATGAAACGACGCCATGAATAAACCGGAAAATGCCTGGGTCAAGGAACTCCCCATCGAGATCATGGTCTGCGATACCGGAGGCGCTATCCTCGAAATGAATGCCGGGGCTGAAACCCTCTTCGCCGAGAATGGCGGACTAGACCTGCTCGGCTCGAATGTGCTCGATTGTCACCCAGAACCTTCCCGCGCCAAACTGGCAGGCATGATGGACGAACAACTGACCAACACCTATTTCTTTACCGAAAAAGGGCGGAAGAACTTCGTCTTCCAATCCCCCTGGTACCTGGATGGTCGGTACGCCGGGTTCGTCGAAATCTCGTTCGTTGTTCCAGAAAATATCCCCCACTTCGTGCGAGGTTGAGATGGAATACGTGGATTTTTCCTGGGTCAAGGAATTCCCAGCCGCAGTCACCGTCTGCGATGTGGACGGGATCATCCTCGGGATGAACGACAAGTCAGCCAGGACCTTTGCCGGCGATGGCGGCTACGGACTCATCGGTAGCAACCTGTTAGATTGTCATCCCAGCCAGTCACGCAACAAACTCGAAAACCTGATTGCCTCCCGCCGGGAGAACACCTATACAATCGAAAAGAACGGCGATAAAAAACTCATCCACCAGCGCCCCTGGTTCCAGGACGGCGAATATGCCGGGTTCATCGAGTTCTCGTTCGAGATCCCGTTCGAAATGCGTCATGTAAACAACGATGGTAACAACGACTGAAAATTGTTCCACCAGGTCAGGTACCAGTTCATTGACCATAGACAGCGCTTATTTGAAAGGAGAAACCTATGTCCTCCGTGGTTGATTGGGTCCGCGAACGCTTCACCAAAGTCCAGCCGCTCCCGGCGGATACCCTCCACTACCAGTCCCCGCCCGGGGACGAACCGGCCTACCGCCTGCACCTGCGCCTGCTCAAAGACGGCTCCGGCATCCTCGTCGTGAATGCCGCCACCGTCCTGCACCTCAACCCGTCCGCGGCGGAATTTGCCTTCCACATGATGAAAGGGACCGCGCCCGAAGATGTGGCCGGGTACTTCGCCAGGCGCTACCGGGTGAACCGGGACACTGCCCTGCGCGATTTTTCGGACTTCCGCGACCGGGTCCAGACCCTGATCCACACCCCGGACCTCGACCCGGTCTCATTCCTCGACTTCGAGCGGGTCGCGCCCCATTCCCAGGCCCTGACCGCCCCCCTGCGTCTCGACTGCGCCGTGACCTACCGCCTGCCCCCCGGCGACAAAGCCGAACATGCCCCGGTCAAACGCGTCAGGCGTGAATTGAATACCGAAGAATGGCAATCGATCCTGGATTCAGCCTGGCAGTTTGGCATCCCGCATATTATTTTCACTGGCGGTGAACCAACCCTGCGGGAGGACCTTCCGACGCTTATCTCTCATTGCGAGAAGAACGGCCAGGTGACCGGCTTGCTGACCGATGGCTTGAAATTGGCCGACAAGAAGTATCTCGACCTGCTTCTACAAACCGGGCTCGACCATCTGATGATCGCCCTCCAGCCGGCAAATAAACGCTCCTGGCAGGCGCTGGAAACCGTCATGCCTGCCGACATCTTCGCCACTGTCCACCTGACCCTGACAGCCGGAGTTATCCGGAAAGCCTCTTCGTATCTGGAAAAACTGGCCGGCCTGGGAGTCCGTTCGCTATCCCTCAGCCTGGCCGATGCAAAATACCGGGACCAGGCTGCTGCCTTGCGCGACCTGGCTGCTGAACTGGGGATGTCCCTGACCTGGGACCTGCCGGTGCCGTATTCGGCCGACAACCCGGTCAACCTCGAGACTGCCGAGGATGAAGTCCCCTCCGGGGCTGGCAGGAGCTGGCTCTACCTGGAACCGGATGGCGATGCCCTCCCCGCCCAAGGTGTATCCGGGAAGGTCCTGGGTAACCTATTGAAGGATCCCTGGGATAAAGTGTATACACCGCAATAGTACGACCCGATTTACAATCCCTCGCCAACAAAGACGGGCAATGTTGCCCGTCTTTGTTATTCATTGTACACCCTCGTTCCCGATAGTCCCGTGATAAGATTATGGAACAAACTCATCCCAGGAGGATCCCATGCCCGTTGCAGCGCAAGCCCAACCAGCCAAGTATGTCCATTTCTCGGACAAGATGACCGAATCGCTGGCGAATATCAACAAGGTCATCCAGGAGAACAAGAAAACGCTCGATTCGATCCAGGATATGGCTGTGGAATTGACCCGCGCCATCCGTTCGCTAGAAACGGCCGTCATCAAGTATGTCAGGATGGCCGACAAGGCGCTGGCTGCCATCGTACCTGTCCTGAAGAACCTGCCGCTCGTGGGGAAGGATGTGCTCGAGTTTGCCGGCGACGCCCAGGCCCTGGCAAAAAAGATCGTCACCGCCTGCGAACTGGCTGAGAAGGTCCTGCCGGGTGTCGAGGCCGGGCTGACCACAGCCGACATGACAAGACTGCAAGCCTCCACCGGGGAAGTCCAGAAACTGACAAAATCCCTGCAAGGACTGATGCCGGCCGCAGCCGGGGCAAGGACTGGCCGGAAGTAATGACCGGGTTCACCATCCGCCCGTTAACGCCCAACGACCGGGAGCAGGCGCTGCGGAAGGTGATCGAATCCTGGGGCGGGGAGTCTGTTATCGTCCACGGACAGGCGTTTTACCCGGCGGAGTTGCCCGGTTTTGTCGCCTGCGCTGGTGATGAGTGGGTCGGCCTGCTGACCTATCGCGTGGATGGAGATGCCTGCGAGGTGGTCACCCTCAACTCGTGGCGTGAGCGGATTGGTGTGGGCAGCGCGCTACTCGAAACCACCAAGCAGGCCGCCGCACAGGCAGGATGCCGCCGGGTGTTCCTTGTCACAACCAATGACGACACTCACGCCCTGCGCTTCTACCAGAAACGCGGCTTCAACTTCTGCGCTGTCCGGTTGAATGTCATGCAGCAGGCGCGTAGACTTAAACCGGGGATCCCGCATCTCGGGGCTGACCATATCCCCATCCGGGACGAGATGGAATTGGAATTTGAATTGTAAGCGCCTTATCCAGAATCGACGAGCCCCCGCACTGGAGCATACGGGGGTTCGTATCCTTTTCCAGCGCCCTACGGCATGGTGCAACTCTCGCCCGGCGATGCCCCCGCCGGGCAGGGGTGGACACAGATGATTGCTCCGCCAGCCTGCCGGACAGTGCACCCGATGACAGGAGGGGTTGCGCTCGGCGTTGGCAGGGTCGTTGGTTGGGGCGTGGCCGGAGGCGTCAGGACGGGGATCTCGTCGCAACGGCCGGTCAACTGGCCGAGATCTTCACCCGCCGGGACATAACAGGGGACGCGGCTGTTGGGACTGATAACCTGGTAGAAGAATCCATCCGGGCTGACTCCAAGAACGGGGCTTCCCTGTCCGGGTTCGAACCTGTCGAGCGCTGGATAGATCGAACTGCCAGGCCCTGAACGGCAGTTGGCAATGACGATCGCGGTATACATGCAGACTTGTTCGGTCAGGTATGGAACGATTGTCGGTTTTGCCGTTGGATGGGCGAAATCGCCATCGAACTCGAAGGCCCCGATGTCACACGATGCTCCCTGGGGGCGGTGGATTCCCCGCTGGTCGGTCAGGGCACACTCCCCGCTGGCCGAATCGATGGCAATGCTGCCGGGCAGGAGGGCATGCGTTTTCGTCGGCCCTCCATTATCGGCGAGTGGACCCAGGCGAAGGCTGTTTGGATAAACAGTCGTTACGAAGCATGTGCCATCGGTATCCATGTTGACACCCAGGGTGGTTGGACTGTTCCCCAGGGCACAGGTATTCCCGCCATGCGGACCAAATATGGTATTCCTGAATGTCACATCATGGCTGGTGGTCAAAATCCCCCCCAGGTTGTTTGCTATAGTCACGAACTCGAGTTTCAATATCCCCGTGTCATTGTCGATGCCAGTGCCGGTATTACCGCTGATGGTCGAGTTGATAATTTCCAGGCTGCCATTGTTCCATATTCCATCGCCCACGTTATCGCTGATCGTACTCTGGGAGATACTCACCTCCCCATACGAGAGGATCCCCCCTCGAAGAAAGCCTTCGTTGTAATTGATGGTACTGTTCCTGATCGTCATGGAACCGACATTCAGGATTCCGCCACCGAAGCCTTCTGCCTGGTTGTGTGTGATCAGTGTGTCGTTTATTGCAAGACGACCCAGGTTCAGGATCGCTCCGCCTTCATCCAAGTATGAGTCTGAACCGTCCCCATCTGCATGGCCCTGGGTCAGCGCCAGGTCGTTCAAAGTCAGGTCCCCCGACTCAGATACATGAAATAACCGGAAATTGTGGGTCGTATTGTCCTCGCTCCGGAGGATCGTTGCGCCATGACCATGGATTACGATATGGGATGCAATACTCGGCAGGCCATTCCTCCCATTGACGATACCGGTAATGCTGACAAGTTCGTAGGTGCACCCATCAGCCAGGTGGATTTCGGCATGTATGCCTGGATTCGAGTTGGCATCATTGATGGCGGCAATCAACTGGGTGACATCCCCGCAAGGGATCGTCGTTGTTTTCGTTGGGAAACTGCAGGCTGTCACGGCGAGGGAAATCCAAACAACAAGGAAGAAACGGAATGCTTTCATTGCTCTCTCCTTCATTCCCTGAAACAGGCCTTGCTGGATTCACTATACCATATCCGATGGATTTTTCAAGATTTATTATTGAAAACACCAGGTCTTTTTTGAAGTCATCCTTCCTCGTCAGGTGCCGATACGTGACCCGTGTTGAGCGCCGGTCGTTGCAATCTCCTCGTAACGTTGGGTTTTGTTTCGGCAAAGAACGCCCGCAATTACGCCCTAGATGGACGTGATACACCCTTGGGGAGACTTTGACAAAACCGGCTCTGTGCGTAAAATGGAGGGGCGAACCATAATCCCGGAGAAAAAAATGGACAATCCCACCATCGATCTGATCCGCCAGCATGCCTCGGTGCGCCACTTTAAACCGGACCCGGTGCCCGTCTTACTGATCGAGACCATCGCCTCGGCCGCGCAGCGCGCCTCCAGCTCGTCGAACATGCAGCCGTACTCGATCGTCGCCGTGACAGACGCTGCCCGGCGCGAGCGGTTGGCCCACCTATGCGGCGACCAGGCCCATGTCCGGGAAGCGCCGCTCTTCCTGGCCTTCATCGCAGATCTGGCGCGCCTTCATCGCATCTGCGAAATGCGCGGCGTGGCGCAGGTGACCAACTACGCGGAGAACTTCCTCGTTGCCTGCATGGACGCAGTCATCGCCGCCCAGAACGCCGCCCTGGCGGCCGAGTCGCTTGGGTTGGGCATCTGCTACATCGGCTCCATCCGCAATAATCCACAGGAAGTGATCGACATGCTGGCCCTGCCGCCGCTCACCTTCCCGGTCACCGGTATGACAGTCGGCTGGCCGGCCAAACCGCCGCGCACCCGTCCGCGCCTGCCGCTGCGCGCCGTGCTCCACTGGGAGAAGTACAACCCCGACCAGGATGAAGCCCTCCACGAGTACGACCAGGCCATGCTCGCCACCGGCATCTACGAGGGACGCCAGGTGCCGGCGCCGGGACGCGAAGGCGAGATGGAAGAGTACGGCTGGCTGGAGCATTCCGCCCGACGCGTGGCGGTGGCCAACCGCACCAACCTGCGCGAGGTATTGAAGAAACAGGGGTTCGACCTGGAATGACGCACATACCCGCCCGCCGCAATTACGACCGCCTCAGTCGCTTGTATGACTGGTTCGCCGGGAGTGAAAAATCCGTCACCGAGGCCGGCCTGCGCCTGCTGGACCCGCAACCTGGAGAGCGGGCGCTCGAGATCGGACCGGGCACCGGTCACGGCCTCGTCTGGCTGTCGCAGTCCGGGATTCGCCCGGTCGGGCTGGACCTGTCGGCCGGGATGCTGGCCCAAGCGCGCGCGGCAGGCAAACGGTCACGAACGCAGGCGGACCTGTGCCAGGGCGACGCGCTATCGCTCCCCTTCCCCAACTTTACATTCCACGCCATTTTCCTGAGTTTCACGATCGAACTGTTTTCGGATATTGAGATTCCCCTCCTGCTGGCCGCCTGTGCCTGCGCATTGAAACCGGGCGGTCGGCTGGGCGTTGTGTCGCTGGCGCAGGAGGAGAGCCGCATGGTGCAGGCATATGAATGGACCCACCGGAGATGGCCGACGGTTGTGGATTGTCGTCCGATCCCCATCCGGCATTTCCTGCACGCGAACGGGTACCAGGTCCGGGAGGCAAGACGGGAACGGATCTGGGGTCTCCCGATAGACCTGGTGACAGCCTACCATCCATAAAAGGAGCGCCATGGATATTCTCTCCACAAAACACACCGCACGGACGAATATTGTGAACTTGCTGCGAATCCCTCCCCCCGGCCTGCTGATGTTCGCCGCAGTACTTGCCGCCAGCCTGGCTTGCGGGAATCCGCCTGCGACAGAACAACCCGGTCAGCAGGTGGTCACAACTACATCCGGCGGACTAGAACGCAGTTACGAGATTTACATCCCGGCTGGAATTGTGACGGATGAACCAGCGCCGCTGGTGTTCGTTTTCCACGGTTACAGCGGGAATGCCAAGGCTGCGCGGCTCATCTCCGGGTTCAATCGCTTTGCCAATGAACACATGTTCATTGCCGTTTATCCCAACGGGACCGGCGAAAGCCTGGAGACGCTCTCCTGGAACGGCGGTCGATGCTGCTTCTACGCCAGTGACCATGATGTGGACGATGTGGGCTTTGTGAGCCAAATGGTGACAGAACTCTCGGAGCAGTACGCGATCGACCCCCATCGCATCTTTGCGGCGGGCATGTCCAACGGTGGGATTTTCTCGTACCGGCTGGCCTGCGAGCTGGCCGACATCTTCGCGGCGGTCGCCCCCGTGGCCGGCTCCTTCCTGTACGAGCCATGCACACCATCCGAGGCAGTCTCCATCCTTCACATCCATGGCCTGAACGATGAGGTAGTCCCCTTCGATGGCATCAACCGGATGCTGGAACTGGCGGATGTGGGCTTCATACCGGTCGAGGAAGGTCTTGTATTCTGGGCTGGGGAGGATGGCTGCACTTCCGCACCCGATGTCAGCGTGGACGGGAACGTGACGCACACCGCTTACCTATCATGCCGGGATGGGACTGCGGTTGAGTTGTATGCCATTGCCGGGGTCAGTCATACCTGGCCGATAATCGAATTACAATCCAGCCGGATCATCTGGGAATTCTTCGAAACGCACCCGAAACCATAGAGCATCCCCAAGTAAAGGAAAAACATGACCATCATCATCCACGGTGAACGCGTCGGCAAACAGGGCAGTATCAGGCTGGGTTGTTCTGCAGTGGTTTTCAACGAGACCCGGTCCCGCTAAGTAGCCGTGTAATAATAACTTCCCTACTTTTTGCGCTTTTTACGAGCAATTTTCAGCTACGAAACGGAAGTTGTTTTTACACAAATCCTAAAACAATTCCCGGAGATTTTGTCCGGGAATTGTTTTTTACTCTTCCAGCGCTTCCTTTACCTTCTTCTGTTGTTTGCCGCGTTCTTCGGTCTCCAGGATGCGTTTGCGGATGCGGTAAGCCAGCGGGGTCACTTCCAGCAATTCATCATCTGCCAGGTATTCCAGAGCTTCATCCAGGCTCATCTGGCGCGGCGGCGTCAGGCGGATCTCCATCTCCCCGCGCGACGAGCGGACATTGGTCAGGTGTTTCTTCTTGCAGATATTGATCGGCAGGTCCATGTTGCGTGGGTATTCACCGACCACCATCCCCTCGTATACTTCGACGCCTGGTCCATAGAACAACACCCCGCGCTCCTCGGCATTCTTCAATCCATAGGATGTCGTCACACCCGGCTCCCAGGCAACCATCGAACCTGTGGTGCGCCCCTCCATCTGACCGGCCATTTCGTCATACCCGTGGAAGATGGTATGCATAACGCCCATGCCGCGAGTGGCGGTCAGGAACTGGTAGCGGAAACCGAGCAGGCCGCGGGTCGGGACTCGGTATACGAGCCGGACGCTGCCCTGGCCGGTATCCTGCATATCCAGCATCTGGCCCCGGCGGGACCCCAGCATCTCCACCACCACGCCGACCGTCTCGGGGCTGGTCTCCACGTGGACTTCCTCGAACGGTTCCAGCAGGCTGCCGTCCTCGGCGGTATGGAAAATGACCTCCGGGCGGGAGACCTGGAACTCATATCCTTCCCGGCGCATGGTCTCGATCAGGATCGCCAGGTGCAGTTCGCCGCGCCCGGAGACGAGGAAGGTCTCGGCGGAGACGGTCTCATCCACCCGCAGGGCGACATTGGTCTTGAGTTCATTCATCAACCGTTCGCGCAGTTTTCGCGAGGCGCTCCATTTGCCTTCCCGGCCGGAGAACGGCGATGTGTTGACGCCGAACGTCATGCGCACGGTGGGTTCCTCGACCCGGATCGGGGGCAGGGCGACCGGGTTCCCGGGGTCCGCCAAGGTTTCCCCGATGGCGATCCCCTCCAGCCCGGCCAGGGCGACGATCTCCCCCGCCTCGGCGGATTCGACCTCCACCTTGTTCAATCCCTGGTGTACGTAGAGATAACGGGCGCGCTCGGGGACGGCGCTCCCATCGAGTTTCATCCGCGCCAGCGCCTGCCCGGCGCTGATCCTGCCTGCGAACAGCCGCCCGACCGCCGTCACGCCGCGATAATCGTCATAGCCCAGGGAGGTGACAAGCATCTGGAGCGGGGCAGCGGCGTCCACGCGCGGGGCGGGGATGTGGCGCAGGATGGCCTGGAAGAGCGGCTGCAGGTCCGGGCCGGGTTCGGGTGTGAGGCCGGCCTGCTGGGTGATGGCATTGGCATAGATGACCGGGAAATCTGCCTGGGTCTCACTTGCCCCCAGTTCGATGAAGAGGTCGAAGGTATCGTTCAGGACGCGCGCCGGTTCGGCATCCTTGCGGTCGACTTTATTGATGACCACAATGGCCTTGTGTCCCATCTGCAGGGCCTTCTTTAACACAAACCGCGTCTGCGGCATGGGACCTTCGGCGGCATCCACCAGCAGGAGGACGCCGTCCACCATATTCATGACGCGCTCGACCTCGCCGCCAAAATCGGCATGACCGGGCGTATCGACGATGTTGATCTTGACCGGCCGGCCCGATTCGGGGTCCGGGAGAATGATGGCGGTATTCTTGGCGAGGATTGTAATGCCGCGTTCCCGTTCGAGGTCGTTGGAATCCATGACGCGTTCGGCGACCTGCTGGTTGGCGCGGAATGTATGCGCCTGGCGCAGGAGGCCGTCCACGAGGGTGGTCTTGCCGTGGTCGACATGGGCGATGATGGCGATGTTGCGGAGATCGGTTCGTTCTTTAAGCATAGGGAGTCCGTTTGGTGTAATTCGAAAATTGTGGTTGTTGATAAGCGACGATGGACGATTGACCGTAGACCGTGAAATCGTCCATCGTCAATGGTCCGCGGTCCGGCATACAAAAACCCCGGTGTCGAGACCGAGGTTTCGGCGCTCGTCCTGAGCAAGGTCGAAGGATGCGGGCGTTATCTTATCAGATTGTCAGGGTTTTGGGTAGAGGCAGCCAGCGCTCACAACTGATAAGGAACTCGAATATCCTTCCAATCAGGGTCAAAATCTTTCGTGTTCCGCGTAACCAACATGGCGTGATGAACTTGTGCTGTTGCCCAAATAATGGCATCAGGAAGGCGAATGTGATGCACACGCCGCAATTCGACTGCGCTTTCAGCAACCGCCATATCAAGGCCAATTATCTCAAAATGGGTTTCAAGAAAATTCCGTAACTGCGTATCGTCATTTTTTTCACCAACCAGCACTTCCATCCAGGTGATGCGGCTAATCAACACCCGCTCATAATGGCTGTATTCGGCATCGGCCTCGGCAACACCATTAAGCGCATCAATAACGATATTCGTATCGAATACAGCGATCATTGCCGATCCCATTCGGAACGCAATTGCTGCTGGTATGCCACGGCGTCGATCTTCCGTCCTTGCCAGGAACCGAATGCTTTATGTTGCTTCAAAGAACGACGTTTACCCTCTGTAGGCGATTCAGAACGTTGCTGGAGGAACAATATGAAATCCAGCACTTCGCTCTGTTTTTCAGGCGGCAGTGTGGTCAAACGTTTCTGGATCAATTCTGCAAGCGTCATAGGAACCTCTTGAATCAATTATAAACCAATATCCCATGATATAATCCCCGCCGCTATGATCTACTCGAACCCTATCAAGTGCCAGGTTTTTGTTGTGGTCAACGGTTTTTCCTCCGCTTCGACCGTATCGAATCGCGCCTGCACCCCGGAGAGACCGTAAAGTAGCCATTCTTTTCTGCTCATCCAAACTGCCGCAGGCGCCTGCGGCAGTTTTTTATTTCACCTGTCATTGCGAGGAAGGTCGAGTAGGACGAAGTCCGTATCGAGACCTGCCGAAGCAATCTTCAACCAGCTCTATGGTTGCTTATCGCCTTGGTCTCGATACGCGCAGAACGCTACTCGACCGGCGGCTACCCACAATGACACAGATGTTACAATCCGGAGATGCCATGATATCCATCCATCTCGACCACACCACCCTCATCCTCGGCGCGAAGACCATCTTCCGCGACCTGACCTGGGAGATCCAGCACGACCAGAAGATCGGCCTGGTCGGCCCCAACGGCGCGGGAAAATCGTCGCTCTTCAAGCTCATCACCGGCGAATACAACGCCGAACCGGGCGGCAACGTCGTGCGCGCCCGCGGCGTGACGGTCGGGTACATGCCCCAGCAGCCCGAGTTCGACCCGTCGGCGCAGGCCTTGCAGTGGGCGTTGGACGGGAACCCGCGCGTGGCTGAACTGGAGAAAACGCTGGCGGACCTGGAAGCCCGTCTCGGCGACCCGTTGGTATACGAGGCCGAGTCCGCACTCTCCCGGACCCTGGAACTGCACGCGAAAACCCTGGAGGAGTACGAGTCCCTGGGCGGCGCGTCCTACCCCGAGCGGGTACGCGCCCTGCTGGGCGGACTGGGTCTCCCCGAAGCGGACTTCGTCAAACCGGTCGGCGTCCTTTCGGGCGGACAGAAAAAACTGATCGGCCTGGCGCGTCTGCTGCTGACGCGTCCCGACGTGCTCCTGCTCGATGAACCCGACAACCACCTCGACCTGCCCGGAAAAGCCTACCTGGAAAAGCTCATCCTGGAGTACCCCGGCGCGGTGGTATTGGTCTCGCACGACCGATACCTGCTGGACGCGGTCGTCACCCACATCACCGAGATCGAAGACGGGAAGATCACCACCTTCGCCGGGAACTACACCGACTACATCCTGGATAAACAGGAAAAGCTGGCGCGCGCCGAGGAACTCTTCCACATCCAGCAACGCGCCATTGCCCGCATGGAAATGGCGCTCAAACGCTATAAACTCTGGGTGCAGACCAGCGACAAGTTCGCCAGCCGCGTCCGCTCGATGGAGACACGGCTCGAGAAAGTGGACCGGCTCGACCGTCCCGCCGGGGAACGGCGCCGGATGGGACTGGAACTCAACGGCTGGCGCGGCTCGAACCAGGTCCTGGAACTGGTCGGCGTGCGCAAGTCCTACGCC
>VGNO01000051.1 GCA_016865985.1 Chloroflexota bacterium
CGTCAATAGATGGACACCGGCTGGCGAAACCCCGACCCGGAATTCGAACGGCCTTCGTTCCTTCGGAATTCCAATATTCATAACGTACCTCCTGTCCAAAACACGGCCTCCAGAACCGGAGGCCGATGGGATCATATCGGTGTGTTGAGCGTCTCCCGGATGCGGGGGATCGCCCAATCGATGGTTTGCTTGTCGATCACCAAAGGTGGGGCAAACCGGATGACATGGTCGTGGGTCTCCTTGGCCAGGATACCCTGCCCGCGCAGGATTTCGCAGAAACGCCGCGCCCCACCCGCTTCGGGCTTCAATTCCACGCCAATCAACAGCCCGCGGCCGCGCACCTCGCGGACATGGGGACTTGGGATCTCAGCCAGTTGCTCCATGAAATAATTCCCAAGTTCGAATGCGCGTTCTGACAGTTTTTCATCCCGGATGACCGCCAGGGAGGCGCGCGCCACCGCCGCCGCCAGCGGGTTCCCGCCGAAGGTCGAACCGTGCTCGCCGGGTGTGAAGAGTCCCAGGATTTCCCGGTCTGCCAGGACGGCCGAGACCGGGTAGAAACCACCCGCCATGGCCTTGCCAATGACCATGACATCCGGGCGGACATTTTCATGGTCGCAGGCGAACAACCGCCCCGTTCGGCCGAGGCCGGTCTGGATCTCGTCAGTAATGCAGAGCGCCTTGTGACGCTTGCAGGCTGCCGCCACAGCGGATAAATAGCCGGCAGGCGGGACGATGACGCCCCCTTCGCCCTGGATCGGCTCCACCAGCACAGCCGCCGTATTCGAGGTGATCGCCTTTTCGAGTGCAGCCGCGTCGCCGTAAGGGACGGCGATAAAACCCGGCGTGAATGGGCCGAAATCGTCCCGGTAAAGCGGCTCGGTCGAGAAGGAGACGATGGTCGTCGTCCGCCCGTGGAAGTTGCCGGCGCAGACGACGATCTCGGCCTTGTGACGCGGCACACCCTTGACCTGGTATGCCCATTTACGCGCCAGTTTCACCGCCGTCTCGACCGCCTCGGCGCCGCTGTTCATCGGCAGGGACATCCCGTACCCGGTGAGTTCGGATAATTCCTTGTATAGAAGCGGCAACTGGTCGTTGCGGAAGGCGCGCGAGGTCAGGGTGACGCGGCCAGCCTGTTCCACGAGGGCTGCCAGGATGCGCGGGTGGACATGTCCCTGGTTGACCGCCGAATAAGCGCTGAGGCAATCCAGGTATTTGCGGCCTTCCACATCGTACACCCAGACTCCCTCGCCGCGGGCAATGACCACATCCAACGGGTGGTAATTATGAGCGCCGTATTCCTCTTCGAGCGCAATGAATGCTTTTGTGTCCAAATCCGGCTCCTCTAGGCAACGCCGAACAAGCGCGCCAGGATGGCTTTCTGGGCATGGAGGCGGTTGTGCGCCTGCGGGAAGATGACCGAGTGCGGCCCGTCGGCGACTTCATCGGTCAATTCATGGTTCCTGTGCGCCGGGAGGCAGTGCATGACGATCACATCCTTGTCCGCTTCTGCCACCAGTCTGGCATTGACTTGAAAAGGCGGGAATACTTTCTCGCGTTTGGCCGTCTCTTCCTCCTGTCCCATGCTGGTCCAGGTATCGGTATAAATGACGTGCGCATATTTTACTGCTTCGTGCGGATCGCGGCAAAATTTCAATGCGGACCCGGTACCGGCCGCGATCCTGCGGGCAAGATCCACCGCCGGGGGTGTGATGTCATACCCATCGGGGCTGGCGAGGGTGAAGTTCCAGCCAAGCAGGACCGAGACATGCATCAACGAGACAGCCACATTGTTCCCGTCTCCTACAAAGGTCACGTTCAAACCCTTTGCCTTGCCGAATTTCTCCTGGATCGTCAGGGCATCCGCCATCCCCTGGCAGGGATGGTTGTAATCGGATAACCCGTTGATGACCGGGATGGAAGCCCATTGCGCAAGTTCGAGCACATGGGCGTGATCGAAGACCCGCGCCATCAGGGCATGGACGTAACCGGAAAGGACGCGGGCGACATCGGCGATGGATTCGCGCTTTCCAAGACCGATCTCGTCCGGCGAAAGGTAGAGCGCGTCCCCACCCATATGGCGCATTGCCATATCGAAGGAGACCCGTGTCCGGAGGCTGGGTTTCTGGAATATCATCCCTAAAACCTTGCCTTTGAACAGGGGAGCATTTCCACCAGAACCCACCTCTGCTTTGAGCCGGATCGCCAGGTCGAGCAGGGATTGGATCTCCTCTGGTTTGTAGTCGGTTATCGCCAAAAAGTGATTCATGAATTTATTCTCCTTCCAAACAGGCCAAGTATCGAACGCAGGCCGTTAAGCGTCAAGTGAAGTTCGGCCTTGTATTCGTGAAAAAACATCACATCAAGCCGCCATGACAACCTTCCGCCAGTAGCGCTGTAAACCATCCGCCCCCATCCAGGTCGGGTTGGCTATCTCGTATCGGGTGATCGTCTCCTCATCCAGTCCCAGGCGAAGCGCCTGTTCATACAACATGGCGACGAACATCTCGCGCAATTTTTCGACCGGCGGATCGGACGGCATCACCTCTGACACCCAGGCCTCCGTCTCGTCCAGGATTCTTCCTGCCAGCGCCAGGTGTTCTGTTGCATCAGGGTAGACGCTGTAATGGGTCGGGGCGATGTGCCTGAACCTGGCAGACTGTAGACGCTGGAGACTCTGGCGCCACTTCCCAATGTGGAGTTCCGGAGGTACGAACGGCATCCGGATATAGCGCGGCCCGGGAATGCGTACACCCCCGATGTCACCAGTGAAACAGGTATCTTCCAGGAGCCAGGAGACATGGTGCTCGGCATGACCGGGAGTATGGATGGCGGTAAATGCCAACCCGCCAGCCCGGATCACTTGTCCATCCTCGACTGCGACGAGGTTCTCCGGTGGGACAGGCAGGAATTTGCCCCACAGGAAATCCATCCTGTCGCCATACAATCGTGCTGCACTGGAGAGCAATTTTTCGGGGTTGAGCAGATGCGGCGCGCCGACCGGGTGGACATGAACCTGCGCACCCTGCCCAGCCATCCAACCGGCCGCCCCGGCATGGTCGAGATGGATATGGGTGATGAAGACATGGGTTATATCCTTCGGGGAAAGTCCATGCCCCGCCAGGCGTTCGACCAGCGCCGCAACGGTCGATCCGGGACCGGTCTCGACCAGGGCCGCGCCAGTGGCATGCTTGACCAGGTAGGCTGCGATGGCATCTTTTTTTTGCAGGAACTCCAAATCCAGCGGATGGACCTTTGTCAGGGACATTTCATACTCCAATGGGGAAGTTTAAACGATGGAAGATCCCGGCTGAGCGGGATAATTGTGTTTCCAGGTCGTCGCCGTATGCAATCGGGCAGGCAGGGATATTCCGGTAAGCCAGTTCATCGAGCAACGCCTGGCTGGCCTCCCCACCGCCGAAAGTATCCGGCCTGACCAGAACCACCAATGGCCGCAGGTTGCGCCGCTCGGCATCAGCCACCGCTGCCAGCAGGTCCGACCGCGGCGACGATGTCACCAGGATCACACTGCTGCCGAGCGGCAGGAGGCGGGACTGTCCTGACACCAATCCAGCCAGCGGCAGGGAGCCGTCTGCCTGGAGGAATGCCAGGGTCTCGAGGATCTTCCCTGCCTGGCGCTCGCCGCGCTCGGCCGGCAGGACGGTCAAGCGCGCCCCGGCGCAGGCCAGCCCGACTGCGCGGCGTTCGGCCAGGAAGTATCGCGCCAGGGATCCGGCGATGCTGACAGCATATTCGAAAGTATCCTTCGGCAGCCGGACTCGCGCCCGCTTGTGAAGCCACCAACCATCACCGGATCTTCCATCCGCATCATCAGGCTGCGCCAGGCGGGTGGACTGTTCGGCGTCCAGGAAGATCCACACTTCAGCCTGGGGGTCCTGTTCGAACTCCTTCACCATCAACCGGCCGCGTCGGGCCGTACTCGGCCAGTGGATACGTTTCATCGGGTCGCCGGGCGCGAACTCGCGCACGCCGACCGCGTGGGGAGTGACCTCGAGCGTCTTCTGGCGGACAGCCTTCCCACCTGGCAGTAAACCGGGCGGTGTCCGGAAGACAGGAATGGCGGAGGTCATCGGCAGGACAACCAGTGTTTCGCGCGATTGGAACACCTTTTCCCTGGTGAACAGGCCGAAGGGATCTCCCGACACTAGGAGGGTGGGACCAAGCGCGAAAGCGCCACGCGCCGTCAACCAGGTGCGGGCAACATACGATCGTTTCTGCCGACCTCCGATGGCGGTCAATAGGCGGGAACCCTCGGCATGTGGCAGGCTCGACTGGTTGATCACATCCAGCCAGAGGCACGACCAGCGAGCTGCATTGAATAGTTCGAAGCGCTCCTCGAAAAGATCGCCAACGCTGGCGCGCAGGGACCGGCTGTGGCGGTTCAGTTCCATCCCCCGCAGGCTGAGCGCCGACCAGACCAGCGTTGCCGCCAGGAACAGGGCGCTGGCATAGAACAGTCGCGGGTAGATCGCGGCGCCGGTAGCCAGCCAGCCTGCCAGGCTCAGGGCAGCCATGCCGGCCAGCGCCCAACGGATGGCCCTGACTTGTCTCACGCCCTCGTCTCCGAAAAATCGCCTCCCGGTACCGGGGCCGAGTCACGGATCTCGCCGATGATGCGCTCGGCGCTCAGTTCCCGCAGCCGCGCCGCCGGGTTGACCAGGATGCGGTGAGCCAGCGCCGGGACTGTCAGGAATTTGATATCGTCCGGCAGTACATAATCGCGCCCCTGGATTGCCGCCCAGGCCTGGCCGGTGCGGAAAAGCGCCAGTGAGCCGCGCGGACTGGCGCCGAGGTAAACATCGTCGTTCTGGCGGGTCAGAGTCGTCAATTCGACAATGTAGCGTTTCACTGCAGCCGAGACGTATACCTGCTTGATGGCCTCCATCGCCTCCAACAGAGCGCCAGTCGTGATGACCGGGGAGAGCGCATCCATCGGGTGGTTCAACCGCTGGCGGGCCAGGATCTCGATCTCATCCTCCTGGTTGGGGTACCCGAGGCGCACCCGTAGCATGAACCGGTCGAGCTGGGCTTCCGGCAGCGGGAAAGTGCCCTCGTATTCGATCGGATTTTGGGTCGCCAGGACCATGAACGGGTGCGGCGCCGGGTGGGTCACACCGTCCACGGTGATCTGGCGTTCCTCCATTGCCTCCAGCAGCGCCGCCTGGGTCTTTGGGGTGGCGCGGTTGATCTCATCCACCAACACCACCTGAGCCAGGATCGGCCCCGGATGGAATTCAAACTCTCCCCGGGCCTGGTTGTAGATGGATACGCCGGTCACATCGCTCGGGAGCATGTCGGGAGTGAATTGCAGCCGGTTGAAGGTACAACCCAGTGATTTTGCGAGGCTGCGCGCCAGGACTGTCTTGCCAACTCCCGGCACGTCTTCGATCAGGACATGTCCCTGGCAGAGCAGGCTGACCACGATCAGGTCGGTTGCGCTGCGCTTCCCAACCATCACGCGTTCCAGGTTGGTGGTCAGGCGTTCGTAGAAATTTCGAATATCGGTCATTGCGGTTCCCTTCGATCCAGAGTGGGTGTATTGTACCCGGACTTAAATCCCGAACCGCTCAGGATGACGACCACCGGGTCCGGCAACTGTGGTAAGACCTGCCGCAGCGCATCCCAGACAATCGCCGAGGTCGGCTCGACGAAAAATCCCAGCCCGGCGAGCGCCGCCTGGCCTGGCAGGATCGCGCCCTCATCGACTGCTGCGAATAATCCGCCACTGGCGGTCACCTCCCGGAGTAGGGCTTCGAACCTTAGGGGCTGGCGCACCTGCACGCCCTCTGCCAGGGTCCGGCTTTCGGACACGAGGCTCATCCCCTCTCGTCCGGCGGAGAATGCGGCCCACAACGGCGCGCAGGCACGTGCCTGGACGCCCACGATGCGAGGCAGGTCACCGGCTGCACCCGACCTTTCCAGGGCTGCGAAACCGCGCAACAATCCCAGCAACATTCCACCCTGCCCGGCCGGGACGACCACCGCCCCGGGGAATTCGCCGCCCAATTGTTCATGGATCTCATATGCTGCGGTTGCGTACCCGGGGATATTGAACGGCAGCCAGGCGTGGCTGGCATATGCCGAGTTGCCGGTCACAGCGTTTCGGGCAGCCTCCGTTGCCCGGGAGCGCGAGCCCGGGATGACGGTCACCTGCGCTCCATAGGTCTCGATCTGGCGGCGTTTTGGACCGGAGGCCGAATCCGGGATAAAGATACGGGCATGCATCCCGGCACGGGATGCGTATGCAGCCAGGGATGCCCCTGCATTTCCCGAGGAATCCTCCACCAGGTGCGTTACTCCCCGCCCGGACAGCCAGGAGACCAGGGAGGAAGTACCGCGGTCCTTGAATGATCCGCTTGGGTTGAGGTATTCACACTTGAACGCCAGCCGCCGTCCAAAGACTTCATCCCAGATAAGCGGCGTCCCCCCTTCGCCGAGGGTGATAGGCATCTGATCACCAGGGAGACCCAGGACATGGCGGAAACGCCATATACAAAATCCCCTTTCCACCTGCTTTGGGTCGAAAACCAATGGCGCAGCCAGGTCGAACAGGCCGCCGCATACCGGGCAGCAATATGGCACGCCTTGTATGGGATACGGCCGGCCGCAATTCGTGCAGGCTATCTCGAGGTCAGGCATCATTCTCCTGGTTGGGGGATGTAATCGCCTTCCACCCAACTCTCGCCGCCCGGGCCAACTTCCTTCTTCCATACTGGCACGATCTCCTTCAGCCGGTCGATCCCATACCGCGCTGCATCGAAGACGCCGGTATCGCGGTGGGCAGCGGTACAGATGATCAAGACAGTCGGGGTCATGGGGTAGAGGCGGCCCACCCGTTGCAGGATGGCAATCCCCTCCACGGTCGGCCAGCGGTCGCGGATCTCGTCCGCCACCTGCTTCATCTTGGATTCAGCCATCGGTCGATAGGCTTCGTATTCCAGGTATTCGGTCCGGTGAGCCTCGCCGCGGGTGGTAACCCCGCGCACGAGGCCGGTAAAGATTGCAGCCGCCCCGCAACTGGGCAGGGATACGGCTGCCAGCAGTCCATCCAGGTCCAGTTCCTCGTCAGTGATCGAGCAGATCGTCGGCAGCATCGGTCAACCTCCGGAAACCGGCGGGAACATGGCGATCTCAGCCCCCTGCGGGATGATGGTCTCGTCGAAGGCGAACTCGTGGTTGATGGCAGTCAGTACGGATTTCATCGGCTCCCGCAGGTTAGGATTGGTCTCGGCGAGGAATATTTTCAAGTCGCGGACGGTGGCAGCAGGTTCCAGGTCGGTTTCCAGTAATTTCATCCCGGCCCGGTCGCGCAATGTGGCGAAGAACAGGACGCGGACATGGTTCATTGCGTTACTCATTATGGATGTCTCCCGATGTTCCGCCGCGCTTCTCCACCAGCCGGATGTTCCCGATCTTCATCGTCTTCTCGGCCGCCTTTGCCATATCGTAGACTGTCAGGGCAGCCACGGAAACTGCTGTCAATGCTTCCATCTCCACCCCGGTCCTGCCGACTGTCTGGACGGTCGCCTCGACCTGCACCCCTGGCAACGTCTCGTCCAGCGTCATGGTGACCTCCACCTGCGTTAGCGACAGGGGATGGCACAACGGGATCAAGTCTGAGGCGCGCTTGGCGGCGGAAATGCCTGCCACCTGCGCCACGGTCAGGATATCGCCCTTTTTCATCATCCCATCGCGGATCAATGCCAGTGTCCCGGGTTTCATGCGGACCTCGCCCCTGGCAACGGCCGTCCGCTGGCTGTCAGGTTTTGCGCCGACATCCACCATGTGCGCCCGCCCGTGCGGGTCGATGTGCGATAAGGAGGTTTTTTTCATGGGCGAATTATACTATCGGGTATAATCCGGCGCATGGATTTTAGCGTTGCGGTTCACCAGGCCAACCAGTACACCGTCCACATCCCGGTATATGAAGGCCCGCTCGACCTGCTGCTCGACCTGATCGAGCGCGCCGAACTGGATATCACCAGCGTGGCGCTGGCGCAGGTCACCGAACAGTACCTGGCTTATATTCGTGCCATGCCGGATGTCGCTGCAGAGGAGATCTCGGCTTTCCTGGTGATCGCCGCCAAGTTACTCCAGATAAAGTCCGAAGCGCTGTTGCCGCGCCCACCAGCGCGCGAGGCCGGCGAGGAGGATCCCGGCGAGGCGCTAGCCCGTCAGTTACGTATTTACAAGCGTTTCAAGGAGATCTCCGCCTGGCTCGACGGTCGCCTGGACGCCGGGCTGCGCACCTACCTGCGGGTGGCGCCACCCCCGAAAGTGGAAGGGAAACTGGACCTGACGGATGTATCCGTGACCGACCTGCTGGCGGCGGCCGAATTCATTTTTGCCCGCGAACAGGAACAGGCAGCCCTAGGGACGGTCATCGCCCCACCGAAGATCACCATCCGGGAGAAGATCGCCCTCATCGGAGATTTTCTCCATCGCAATCCACACGCAACATTCAATGCCCTGGTCGGAGACAAGCGTACCCGGCTGGAAGTGGTCGTCACCTTCCTGGCGCTACTGGAACTGGTCAAGCGCTACCGGGTGGCCGCCAGGCAGCAGGGTCTCTTCAGCGAGATCGTGATCGAACCGCTGGCGGACTTCGATGAAACGGAAGATTTCGAGTTGGAGTTCGAGTAGACCGCCATGCGGGTGTTGTTCCTGTTCATGGACGGGGTTGGATTGGGGGTCGATCATCCATCCAGCAATCCCTTCTCGCAAGTCGTTCTCCCTCACCTCCATACTCTTCTGGAAGGCAATCGACTGGTTTCAGGTGTGGCCCCTTTCCATGGCCGGAGGGCGTCCCTGCTGGCGCTCGATGCGAACCTGGGTGTGCCGGGATTGCCTCAGTCAGCCACGGGCCAGGCGGCGCTACTCACCGGTTGTAATGTGCCGATGGAAACCGGCAGCCACTATGGGCCAAAGCCCAACCCGGCAGTCGCCGAGTATTTGAAACGCGGCACACTTTTTCACCGCCTGGATGGCAAGACAGGCGGATTATTGAACGCCTATCCAGACCGTTACTTCCAGGCGATTGCATCCGGGCGGCGGATGCATTCCGCCATCCCCCTGGCTGTCACCTGCGCCGGGCTACCGCTCCGCAGTGGTGCGGACCTGTTTGCCGGGCGCGCCCTTTCGGCAGATTTCACCGGACGCGGCTGGCGGGAACGACTGGGGCTGGAGGATACCCCGCTCCTTACCGAGCAGCAGGCGGGCTGGAAACTGTCTGAACTGGCCCTCGAGCAGGATTTTTCGCTCTACGAGTATTGGCCGAGCGATTACGCCGGTCACGGACAGGATATGGCAGTCGCAGTATCGCTGCTGGAACAGATCGACTCCGTCCTGGGTGGGCTGCTGGAAAGATGGGGGGAGCCGGAAGGCCTGTTGCTCGTCGCCTCCGACCACGGGAACATCGAAGACCTGGGGACCCGCCGCCATACCGCCAACCCGGTCCCCTGCCTGCTGGTCGGCGACCCGGATGCACGCCGTGAATTTTCCGCCGGCCTGACCGACATCTGCGGTATCGCGCCAGCCATCGAACGCATCCTTCATGGATAGAAAAGATTGAAAAAAAACTCCCCGGGTGGGGAGTTTTCCGATGGAGGGGCTGCTATTCCGAGACTCCTGTCCGTTTTAGGATGGCGGAAAGCACGAGATAGATGCCGAGGATCAGGATCAAGCCAGAACCAACCAGGCCATAAATCCATGCCGTCCCCGGCAGCAGGGTGGACATGGCGGCAAAGGCGACAGCCGAAATGGCGCACAGGATTGTACCCGCCAGTTTGACGCCGGCTATTTTTTTCACGATGCCGATGATGAGCAGCGGCAGGCCAACGCTGGCAAATTCCAGCGTCCACAGGACCGCCCAGGATTCCCAGGCCCCGGTCATGGCGCAGAATTGGAGTAGCAGGCCATTGATACCAATGATCAAGGCCGGGATGAGCAACCAGATGACTCGCAGGTAGATGGCGGCCATGATGAACCCCACCGCCAGGCCAATGATCTCCAGCGGCCAGAAGGAAGCCCACAAGCCCCAGTTCCCGGACATGCTGGCGGTGAATAACAGCAGGCCTGTTGTCAGCGCCGGGAAACCGGGGATGAACAACCCGCCCAGTCCGCGCACTTTCGAGAAGATGAAAGGCGGCAGGCAGAACATGAGGCCGATCCCAATCACCAATAGCGGCCAGGCTTGAGCGCCGCTGCTGATGAGATCGTTGCCGCTGCGCAGGAGAAGGTTCCCGGCCAGCGCCAGCACAGCCAACACGATCAGAGTAATGCCAAACAAGAGTGAAGTGCGTTTTTCCATGGTTCCTCCGAATTCATAATTCATCCACCAGGGGATGTTCCTGTCAACCGGCAAGCAGGTAGACAGCTGTGACCATTGCTGCGCCAAAGGCAAGGATGGCTAACAGAAGAAGGGAGATCCCCAACCGGCGCAGCCAACGGGACACTCCCGACCCGCTGCGCCTGAATAAAAACGGGGCATAGACAGATATGACAACCAGGATCGGCTCCAGCGGCCACACATACGACCAGTGGTCCCAGCGTCCTGTCAAAGAAAAGTAGGACAGGAGCAGGCCATTGCCCAGAGCAATCCCTCCCGGGATCAACAGCCAGGGATTGGCCGCCGAGACCATCAATGCCGATAATAAGAAACCTATCGCCAAAAGTTCCATCGGCCAGGTGTAGCCGAACACCTCCCAGCCAAAGATGCCTCCCAGCCATAGCATCATCATGTTTGCGCCCGCAATGAACGCCACTCCCCCCAACGCCGCCCTGCCGGTATGTTTCACCGGGGATGTCGATCCGGCGCCGGCCTGCAACCCGGGAGTTACCTGAGTATCATCCTCTGCAAATGCCGGGTCGGGTATGCTGCGCCGGGCTTCGCCGGAAAAGACCGCCACGGGCTCGAAGACCGATGCAGTGACTGTCACCGGCAGGGGCAGGGCCAGCGTGTCCGGTACATCGACAGCCGCTTCCCGGGAGGCTTCCTTCAACGCCTCGGCCATTTCCACTGCGGACTGGTAACGCTCCGCCGGTTGCTTGGCCAGGGCGCGCACCGCCACTTGCGCCAGCGGAGACGGTATGGCAGGGTTGACTTCCACGGGCAATGGCAGCGGGTCATTGACATGCTTCATCAAAATGGCGAGCGGCGTGTCGGCGTCGAACGGAACCCTGCCAGTCAACATTTCGTAATAAATAATCGCAAGCGAATAGAGGTCGCTGCGGGGATCGCACTGGCCGGTCAGACCCTGCTCGGGAGCCATGTAACTCAAGGTGCCCATCAGCGCGCCGGAAACGGTGTACTGGGTCGAACCGACGATCTGGGCGATGCCGAAGTCGGTCAAAACCGCCTGTCCGTGACGGGAAAGCATGATATTGGCCGGTTTGAGGTCGCGGTGGATGATGCCCTGGTTGTGGGCATAGACCAGGCCGGCCAGCGCGTCGCCGATGATGCGTACTGTCTTCCCGGCCGGGATGACCTCGCCCCCAGCGCGGTACGCATTGAGGTAGGTGCGGAGCGAGTCGCCTTCCAACAACTCCATCACCATGTAATACAGGTCATCCTGGGTGTCGAAATCATAGACCTGGACGATGTTTGGATGGCGGAGAGCGGCCACGGCGCGCGCTTCCCGGCGGAAACGGGATAGGAAATCCGCCTCTTCGACCAGGTCGGAGCGCAGCACCTTGACAGCCACGAAACGGTCCAGGCCGGGATGGTAGGCTTTGAATACCTGTGCCATACCGCCCCGCCCGAGCGGTTCCAGGATGCGGTATTTTCCGAGGTTCTGGCCTTCAAGCAGGATCGGCGCCATGTAGGTCTTTCCGGGGGGATTCTTCTTCGCCATGCGTACCATCCAGCCCGGATGATACCCTCGGCGTGAAATTGTTGCCTATCTGCCGCCTAACAAGCGCCTATTGCAGAACGATGAAAAAGGCGTCAAGCCGGTTGTACCAGTTTGTATCCGAGGCCGCGCACGGTGCAGAGCAGTTGCGGGTTGGCCGGGTCGATCTCGATCCGGGTACGCAGGCGCCTGACCAGATTCTCGATCTGGTAATCGAAAACGCCGCCTGCCTGGTACTCCGGCCAGACTGCCTGACCGATATCGTCCTTGGAACAGACCTGTCCGCGTCGTTCAGACAGGTAGGCCAGCAACTGGTATTCCTTGGATGAGAGAGCAACCGCCCTCCGGTTGACCCGCACCACGCCAGCCGTGAGATCCACATCCAGTGACGGGAGTGGATTCTCGCGCACGGTCGAATCCGGGTCGTGGAAGGTAAACGGTATATCACCGACCAACACGGAATCGCCATCGCGCAGGTCGATGGGAGCCATGATGCGCTCGCCGTTAAGGAAGGTGCCATTGGTGGAACCCAGGTCCTCGGCAAACCAGCGGCGTCCTTCTTTTTTCAGCCGGGCATGTTCGCGCGAAACCCCCTTGCTGGAAATGACGATATCACATTCCACTGACCGCCCAATCGTGGCAGAAGGTTCGCTCAAATGATGTTCCTGTCCATTGGGATCGGTGAGGTAGGGACCGGGGTTCTCCTGGGGCATAACCTTTTCCTGTTTCAAGATGGCCTTATTATACAGCCATGTGTACCATGCCTGCGAAGATGCCTGGGTGGGATCCGGGTCCTATTCTACGAACCGGATGAAAACCTGGTTGGCTACCAGGCGGGCACGCGGGGTCAACCGGAGCCGTAGTCCACTCCCGAGATGTACCGGGGGACGGCTGTCGCTGGCCCATTCCACCAGGCCAAGCCGGAGAAGATCGTCCACTTCATCCGGGAAGGCATCGCGGATCCCCAGCCCATACTGTTCCACGAATCTCGCGTTCGAGATACCTTCATCGGTCAATCGCAGGCCGAGCATGAGGGATTCTTGCATGCGCGTCCTGGCGGAAACCTTCCTCTGGTTCATTGTCGATGGCGTGAACGGAAATGCCAGACTGGCTGTGGAGGACGTCATCCGGTCGATGTAGGTCCTTATCCTGAGGACGTTCGAGTAGCGGACCCCGGCGGCGTACCCGTGCGCCCCTGCCCCGAGTCCAAGATATGGCAGGTTCCGCCAGTATTGAAGGTTGTGTTGGCACTGGCGACCAGTCCTCGACCAGTTGGAGATCTCATATTGCTGGAAACCATTCGCTTCCAGGATGTCCCCTGCCGATTCGTACATCTGCGCGGCTGTGTCCGGGTCCGGGACCGGGAGCAGGCCGCGGGCGGCCCAGCGGCCGAACGGTGTTCCATGCTCGAGCGTCAGCGCGTAGAGCGAGAGATGCTCCGGGGCCAAGTCCACAGCCCAGCGGACGGAAGCAGACCAGCGGTCCGGTAACTGTTGCGGGAGGCCGTAGATCAGGTCGAGGTTCAGGTTGTCGAACCCGGCGCGGCGCGCCCATCCCAGGGCAGCGAACGCGTCGAATGGATCGTGGCTACGTTCCAGTTGGCGCAGTTCGTCCGGGTGAAAGGACTGGACACCGAAACTGATGCGGTTGAAACCGAGAGAATGCAAATCCCGCAGGTAGTCGAGGCTGACGGCGCCGGGGTTGGCCTCGAGGGAGGTCTCCGCATCGGACGGGTCGAAATGTTTCCGGATGGCGCGGAAGACCTGCTCGAATTGTTGTGGCGTGAGGAGGGAGGGTGTGCCGCCGCCGAAGAAGATGGTGTGGATTCCGCCCCCACTCCCTGCTCCTCCCCTGTGAGCGCTGACGGGTAGTCGGCAGCCGATGTATTCGATCTCGCGGCACAGTGCGTCCACGTAGGCGGGGAGCAGGGAATCCTGGCCGGCATAGGTATTGAAGTCGCAGTAGGCGCAGCGGTGGACGCAGAAGGGGATGTGGAAGTAGAGGGAGAAAAGCATGGTTATCGGTTATTAGCCTTGCGAGGGAGGCCGAGGAGCAGGGCAATGGGACCTGCCAGGAGGAACCAGACGGCAATCTCCAACCCAAAAGCATCCGCGGCGAGGCCGATGCCCAAGGGGAGCAGGCCGCCGACGATGCCGGTGAGGTTGTCGAGCGCCATCACTGTCCCGGATTTTCCGGGGATGGCGGAGTAGAGGCGTCCTTTCAGGATGGCATACCAACCTGAATTAAAGAAGCCAAGCAGGCCGACAAGCACGAGTTTGAGCCAGGCCTGAGGCGCCAGCAGGAAAGCAGGGAAGAGCGCCAGTTCCAGCAGGACGCTGACGCGCAGGTACGCCAACCCGTCCATCCTTTCGAGCAGGGGGATGAGCAGCAGGTCGCCAAGCAGGCCGACCACCAGCCAGATGAAGACCGCGCCGGCGGCTTCTGTTGCCGTCAGGCCGGCCACATCATGGAAGTAGAGCGCCAGGAAGCCGAGTAATACATCGAGCATCAGGTCGGAGAATTCGAGTAAAACCAGCCAGCGAAATACACCCGGCAACTTGATCGCCGCGATTGCGTCGCGGAACCCGGCGAAGAGGTCCGCCACAGGTGGGACCTTGGGCAAGCGCGCGGCATCGCGCGGGATGCGGCGCCAGGCCAGGATGAGGATAAACCCTGCCAGGAAGGTCAATGCAAGGAACACACCGCGCCAGCCAAAACCGAGGGCAGAAAGACCCACTAGAAGGGGGGGACCGAGCGCCACACCCAGCGACCCGGCAAATGTCCAGCGCGCCATGTCCTGGTCGTGGCGCGCAGGGTCACGGTCCATCAGCGTGGCTTGCGACAGGCTGACGAATGCGCCGGAGGCGGGATAGAAGAGACAAAAAGCGAAAAGCAACAGGAGGAAAGAAACGCTCAGGCTGGTGAGCAGGAGCGCCAGAACGAAACAGATGCCGCCGCCCAGGATGAGCAGGCGGCGCTTCCAGACATCGCCCAGGATGCCAAGGAAGGGTTCCACGATGATGGAGAAAATCCCAGGCACGGTCAGCAGGATGCCGATCTGCGTGTAATTAAGTCCCAGTTCTGCCTGGATGAAAGGCCAGGCGGCATCGGTGACGCCAAAGACGAGTTCGTCGAGGAATTCGATCAGGAAGTAGATCATGGCAATGGAGCGGATGTACCTATATCAACCGCATACGGGCTACCAAGACGGGGGGAATCTCGCTGAAGTTGCCACCCCAACTGAGCGGATTCACCTGCCGCGTACCTGGTGGGAAAGCGCGTTCTTCGAATGCATCCAATACGAACCCGGTATCGAAACCGTGTTTCAAGTATGCCTGCAACGGGCGGTCATAATACACCTGGGCTTCCGGCTGGCCGCGCAAGGCAAGTCCACGCGAACGGGTGATACTCATGTAGCGCGAGACCTTGACCGAGTGGACGGTCTCGATTACGCCGTTATTATCCCGCTCTTCGACCAGATGCACCACCGAAGAGTTATTGAAAGCCGGATGAGCCAGGCTGAAGACAAACCTCCCACCGGGCTTGAGCAATTCGGGCAGGGCCTGGAAAAGTGGCGCAATATCGGCGATATCGAAGAGCGCCATGTTGCATAAGACCGAGTCGAAGACATGCGCGCCCAATGCGCGTAACGCCTGTCCGTCCGGATCGTCGATCGCATGGTAAGTCGGCATTGGCGTGGATGGAGACGAGCGGGCCTGAGCCAACTTGACAAGTTCAGCAGAGAAGTCGAAAGCGACCACTTCAGCCCCCAGGCCTGCCAGGCGGCGCGAGAACAGCCCATTCCCACATGCTGCATCGAGGATGCGTTGGCCGGGCTGCGGATCGAGCATGGATCGGACAATGGGCCAGCAGAGGAGGTTGGCAAAGTCGTTCC
>VGNO01000052.1 GCA_016865985.1 Chloroflexota bacterium
GCAACGACTGCATCGATTACCACATCCTGCAATGTGTGGAATACGGCTGGACGGATGCGGAACTCCACGAAGCATTCAACGTGGCGCTGGTGGTCGGAGGGAGCATCGTCATCCCCCATTTGCGGAATGCGGTCGAGACTCTCGACCTGGCACGCCGGGAAACAGCCTGACTCCCCCGCTGCCTGTAAAAAAGGGGCGGACCGGACAGCCCGCCCCGCCTCCATCCAACACTAGTCGGTCAAACCCCGCCTTTTCCGGCGGCGGCCTCGAACCCGGCTTGTAAAGCCCGGCGGTTCATATCCTCCGTGCCGCGCGGGGCGCGGGCAGTGACGGCCTTCCCAATGGCCTCCTTCGACACCATGCCGGTCAGTTCGACCAGCGCGCCCAACGCCACCGTGTTGGCCGTGATGACCTTGCCGGTGGTCTCGAGCGCCAGCCTGGTGATTGGCAGGCGGATGGCTTGCGGGGAGGCGTTCGACTCCACTTTTTCCTCGTCCACGATCAGCAGGCCGCCCGGCTTGAGGCTGGCGGCGAATTTCTTGAAAGCCTCCTGGCTGAGGGCCACCACCACGTCCGCCTGCAATACTTCGGGATGGTCGATCTCGCCGGGCGAGATGACAACCTCGGCCTTGCTCGCCCCGCCGCGCGCCTCCGGTCCGTATGATTGCGTCTGGACGGCGTTCTTGCCATCGAGGATGGCGGCTTCGGCCAGGATGATGCCGGCCAGGATCATGCCCTGCCCGCCCTCGCCTGCCAGCCGGACCTCGACCCTTTTCGCCAGTTTTCCGGTCATTTCTCACCTCCCTGCACCCGCGTGACCAGGTTGGCATAGATCGCCGTATATTGCGGGCGGTCCTTGTCCACGAACTTGCCGCGCACGATTTTCGTATTCTCCGCCTGCTGCCCGGGGGTCAGGGCGTCGTAGGCGCTCTTCGAGAGGCTGTTATCCTTGAGGGCGCGCATCATGTCAGCGGCAGCGCCCAGTTTATTGAGCCGCCCGTAGGTGGTGTGACAATACGAGACCGCCTCCACCAGGCTGAATCCGTCCTTGGCGATGGCCTCGGCCAGGAATTTATCCAGTTCGAGGGCATGGTAGACGGTGGATCGGGCAACGTAGGTGGCCCCGGCGGCAGCCGCCAGGTCGCAGACCGGGAAGGGCGGTTCCACATTTCCGTAGGGCGCGGTGGTGGCCTTCCCACCGAGCGGCGTGGTCGGGCTGTACTGTCCGCCGGTCATGCCGTAAATGGAATTGTTCACCACCAGGGCCGTGATGCCCAGGTTGCGCCGGGCAGCGTGGATGAAGTGGTTGCCGCCGATGGCCAGGGCGTCGCCGTCGCCCATGATGGCAATGACCTTCATGTCGGGACGGGCGATCTTGAGGCCGGTGGCGAAGGCCAGGGCGCGGCCGTGGGTGGTATGCAGGGTGTTGAAGTCCATGTAGACCGGCATGCGCGCCGTGCAGCCGATGCCCGCCACCAACGCCACATCGTCGTTCTTCAAGCCGAGGTGGTCGATGGCGCGGATCAAAGCGCCCATCACCACGCCGATGCCGCAGCCGGGGCACCAGATGGTGGGGAATTTCTTGTTCTTGCGCAGTTTCTGGAGAGTCTCGCTCTGTTCGAACCAGCCAGACGGCGGGATGAGCGCTTCGTGCTGCTCCAGGGTTGCGGCGTCGAGGATGTGTTGTTGACTCATATGGTTATCCTTCCATCGCATCCAGCACCATCTGCGGCGTGACCATCTCGCCGTTGGCCAGACCGACGCGCCGCACTTTCTTCCGTCCGACGATCCTTTCCACCTCGAGCGCCAGTTGGCCGAGGTTCATCTCCGGGACGATGATGCGCTCCACGCGCTCGCCCAGTTCTTCGACCTGTTTTTCGGGGAATGGCCAGATCGTGAACAGGGTCAGCAGGTCCACTTGCTTCCCCTGCGCCCGTGCCAGTTTCAAGGCGTGGCGCGCCGTGCGCGCTGAGCAGCCGTAGGAAAGGACGGCGACCCGCGCGCCCTTTTCGTAATCCTCCTCGAAGAGCGCGATCTCGTTCATGTGATTTTCCATCTTGGTGTTGACGCGCTCCAGCCAGGGATCGATCTCGTCCAGCCGCTGGGTGGGGAAACCGACCTCGTCGTGGAACAGGCCGGTGATGTGGTAGCGGTAGCCGGTCCCGAATGCCGCCATCGGCGGGACGCCTTCCGCCGCGTTACGGAAGGCCTTGTAATCGGCCGGTTTATCGGTCACGCGTTGCTCGTATGTTCCCACTTTCGCGAAATCCGGCAGTTCGACCGGTTCGCGCATGTGACCGATGATCTCGTCCGTCAGCAGGATGACCGGGGTGCGGAAACGCTCGGAGAAATCGAAGGCTTTCACTGCCAGGTCGAACGACTGGCGCACCGAGACCGGGCTGAGGGCGATGATGGGATGGTCGCCGTGCGTGCCCCAGCGGGACTGCATCACGTCGCCCTGCGAGGCGGCGGTGGGCTGGCCGGTGGACGGTCCGAGACGCTGCACATTCACGATCACGCAGGGGATTTCGGCCATGGCGGCGTAGCCGATGTTCTCCTGCATCAGCGAGAACCCGGGCCCGCTGGTGGCGGTCATGGATTTGAGCCCGCCGACACGAGCGCCGATGATGGCGGCCATGCTGGCGATTTCATCCTCCATTTGGATGAACCTGCCGCCCACTTTTGGCAGTTCACGCGACAGCGCCTCCGCCACTTCGGTGGAAGGGGTGATGGGGTAACCAGCATAAAAGCGGCACCCGGCGGCAAGCGCACCCAGGGCGATGGCTTCGTTGCCTTGCATCAGTTTGACAGCCATATCGCCTCCTACTCCAGTTTCCTGACCACGATCGCCAGGTCCGGGCAATGCGTGTCGCAGAAATGGCAGGCGGTGCATTTTTCCGGGAAGGCGAGGCGCGGGCGGTTCTCGTTCTCGTCCATTGCCAGCGCTTTCGGCGGGCAGAACTCGACACAGATGCGGCAGCCCTTGCACCAGGTGGCGTGGATGGTCACTTCGCCGCGCGGGCCCCTGCGGGGCGGGATGGGAACAGCCGGGTCTTGCTTTTGACTGACATCTGGCATTTTTTCCTCATCAGGGTTCCTCATACGGTCGGAACCGGTGAAAAGTTATGGTATCAATGAAAGCCGCCATTTGGAATAGATAAAAATCCTGTTTCTTGCGTTACGAAGGTATAGATATTCCGTTGGATAAACAGGAGGCTGCCCTGTTGGACAGCCTCCTGTTCTTCATTTGCCGGCCGGAATGGATCTCCTATGGCCTTGGCAGGCAGCCACTGTTCGACCAGTAGCATTCTTTATGTTCCTCGCAGATCCGCCAGTCGGTATAGTCCCGGCAGGATGGTTCAGGTTCATCATCATCCGGCGGCGGTTCTTCACAGACTGGGATGAGCGCCACGTGGTCCGGCCATTCGGGGAAGTCGACGCAGGTCGGGGCCGCTTCTCCCTCCAACCGCAGGCAGAAGTGCAGCGGGCCGGGGGCTGTGGGGAGTGACCCCCAGCAGACGATCCGCCCGGCATCCATCAGGTCGCAGGTATAGGTCACCTCGCCGTCGGTGGCGCTGTATTCGAAGAATGTGCCCGGCAGGAGCGTGTCTGTCATGTGGGTATTGATGATGAAATAGGCTTCCCACTCGAGGGTGCAGCCCGAGACTGGCAATATCCATCTGTCATTGGAAGGACCGGTGCAGGCCGGGATGACGATCGGTCCCGAGAAGCAGGAGGCGTCCTCCAGGCAGGCGGTGATGGTCACGGTCTCACCGGCTGGGCCTGTCACGCCGGAACAGATATTCCAGCCCCCGCCCAGGTCGAAGCAGGAAAGGGCGGCGGCATCCGCCAAGGCTGAGACCAATGGCGAACTGAACGGCCAGTAATGGATGCTGGCGGCCGGCGCGGGATCCTCGGGCGGGTAGCACATCGGCTCGATGATGGAACCCGGTGGGGTCGGACCCGGGCAGGCCGGGACCGTGATGGTGCGTATGCTGCACATTATCCCCTCGAAGCAGACCACCACCTCGATCTCCGTCCCGGCGGGTTGGGGCAGGTTGCCACAGACCAGGACACCGGGGGCCATGGCGATGCAGTCCAGTCCTGTGCCCTCGGTGGTCACATTCTGAAGGAGCGGCCAACCGTCGCCGAACATCACCTGGGCGGTCGGGTGGTCCTCGAAGCAGAAGGGCGCGACATGCAGGAACATGGCTGTGCCCGGGCAATCATCGCGCACCGGAACAGAGGGGGTCCAGAGGAATTCCTCGCCGCCATCCCCCCAGCCATGCAGGTAGAATTCGTAGTGGCCGCCGAGCGGCGCATCTGGCGGCGTACAGCGCAGTTCAGCGTCGCCGAACGGCAAGCATGGGATGTCGACGCCGTTCATCTGCATCACATCCCAGGTGATGGGCGGGGTGTAATAGAACTTGATGGTGAAAACCCCATCCACCGGGCAATCCAGGTCGTAACTGGTCTCCCTGGGGATTGACGCCTCGCCGCAGTCCAGCGGCCGTGTGGCGGTGACGGTCATGCAGCCGCTCCCGTGAGCATGTTCGTAGCAAACTTCCACCGGGATGGTCCCCGGCATGGCATCATACCCGGCCGGTGGGAGACCGTTGCAGACGATATGTTCGAGCAATTCATCGTAATAACAATCGAAGGCCGTGCCGGCAATCGAAACCGTAAAGGTGATTGGCGTTATCGTGGAATGGGCCGGGATGGCAAAATGGATCTCCCCATCCAGGTCGGGACAGGAAATGTCGAAACCTTCCAATGCGATGAGCCATAGCGGCCCCGGATCGGGATCTTCGAACGGCTCACCGCCGCCTTCCAGTGGGTCGGGTGGGACCCGCTCGTGCCGGTCCAGTGCGGGGGTGTAATCCTCCGGGATATCCACCTCGCCGGTCGGGACGCAGCGGAAGCCGACATCGTCGAAGGCGCGGTATGGATTCCCTGCGCCGCGCGCCGCACTGCGCATCTGGCTTGGGGCGGAATACAGACCTCCGCCGCGCGCCACTTTGAGCGGGTTGTCCGGGTCCTCGTAGGAGAAGGGTCCCCACGGGCTGACGGTCGGGGAAAGGGTGTAGTAGTCCTCATCGTACCAGTCGTATACCCATTCCCAGACATTCCCGGCCATGTCCCAGACTTCATAAGGGCTGTTGCCCCATTCGAACGAGCCCACCGGGACGGTATCGGGTGGCACCAGGCAGCCGAGCATATTGACATGGTCGCAGTCGGGGAGGATCTCGTTCCCCCAGGGGTAGAGGAAATTGTCGGTACTGCGGGAGGCCAGTTCCCATTCCGCTTCTGTCGGCAGGCGGCCGCCGGCCCATTCGCAGTAATCCTGCGCCATCACCCAGTCCACGCCCACCACCGGGTGCTCAGAGAATTCCGGGTCGGCATAATGGACGGTCGGACCTTCCTCGTAGACGAAAACGGGGATGCAATACCCTTCCGCCACGCAAGTGCGGTACATCCCGTTGGTGACTTCATGAGTATAGATATAGTAGGCGCCCAGGGTGACCCGATGGCGGGGGAATTCATCCTCATCCGCCTCGAGGTCTTCCTCCTCGCTGCCCATCCAGAACGTCCCGCCCGGGATGTAGATCACCTCCGCCCCGTCGGTATTGGCCGGCGGCGGGGGCGTTTCCGTTTCGAGTGTGGGTGGTTCGCTGCCTGTCCCTGGCCCCAGAAATTGGGGAAAGTTGCAGGCTGCCAGGAGCAGGCAGGTTGACAAGGTAAAGAAGAGTACGAATTTCGATCGAGTGGTCATGGTTTCCTCCGTTGGAATATCGACATCCTAATTATAAGGGTTCTTTCCGGATTGTTTTCCCCCACAAAGGCGCTAGTCGCGGCATCCATGTTCCTCGATTGTTATCCCCTCCGTTTTTAGCCCTGCTTTTCAGTATAATAGCCGGGTGCACCCCCGGTGGGACAGGCCGAGCGGCCCGCCCCACACTTCCTCCCAGGAGAAACTCCCATGACCCAACCTCCCATAACCCAGGATTTTCGCCTCAAACGGCGCGGCTACCAGGTCGTCCAGGGATTGATCTTCCTGGTCTTCAGCGCCTCCTGCGCCTACCAGTCGGTCCTGCGCTACGACATGGCCGTGGAAAAATTCTGGAACTCCTGGTGGTTCTTTGCCCTGCTCAGCCTGCCCCTGCTCTACTTTTCGCTGGAGGCCTTCTATAAAGTCTTCGTGGCGAGGCTGGTCTTCACACCCGATGAACTCATCCTCTATGATTTTCCCAGGGCCAGGCGGATTGCCTGGAAGGATGTCCAGCGGGTGGGAGAGGCGACCTTCTCGGTAAAAAAGAAGGATTTCGGTTTCCTGCTGCACGATTCCGCCCTGGAGAAAGACGGCCTGCTGGCTGTGCCCATCGTTTCGCTGATGCCCTTCCTGACCAGTTGGAACGATAGTCCCATCATGGGCTGGCTCAAGCATCACAAACCCAGCCCGCTATAATAAGGCTGCCGTGACATGTCGAACAAACCAAACATTAAACGCCTGCCGCGCAACGTCTGGGTGGTGACCGCCGCCTCCTTCCTGACCGACATCTCCTCCGAGATGCTCGTTTATCTCATCCCGCTCTTCCTTGCCAATGTGCTGGGCGTGCGGACGACGGTCATCGGCCTGATCGATGGCATCGCCGAGACTACCGCCAGCCTGATGAAGATCGTCTCTGGCTGGTTCTCGGATAAGATCGGCAAGCGCAAATGGCTGGCCGTGGGCGGGTACGCCCTTTCGACCATCGCCAAACCCTTTCTGTATTTCGCCAATACCTGGGGCTGGGTGCTCGGCGTCCGCTTTTCCGACCGGGTGGGCAAGGGCATCCGCAACCCGCCGCGCGATGCGCTGGTGGCCGGCAGTGTGGATGAAAAACAGCGCGGATTGGCCTTCGGCCTGCACCGCGCCGGGGATACGCTGGGCGCCTTCCTGGGAATTGGGATCGCAGCGCTCGTTATCTGGCTGACCCAGGCCGGGTCAGTCACGTTGACCCGCGCCACGTTCCACACCATCGTGCTGGTCAGCATCGTCCCGGCGGCGTTGGCGGTGATCGTCCTGGCGTTGGGGGCGCGCGAGGTGGCCGCTCCCGGTAAAGGGTCCGCTGCGCTGCGTTTCAACTGGAAGGGGCTGGACAAACGCTTCAAGACCTTCCTGCTGGTTGTCGTCCTGTTCACGCTCGGCAACTCGTCCGACTCGTTCATCGTTCTGCGTGGGCAAGAGCGCGGGTTGAATGTTCTGCAAGTGATGGGAATGTTGATGACCTTCAACCTGGTTTATGCCGTACTTTCCGGGCCACTCGGCGCGCTCTCGGATAAGATCGGGCGGCGCAAACTCATCATCGGCGGTTGGATCGCCTACGGGCTGGTCTATCTTGGCTTCGCGCTGGCGCGGGGCGGCTGGCAAGTGTGGGCGCTCTTCGGACTGTACGGCATCTATTATGCCGCCACTGAGGGCGTGGCCAAGGCGCTGGTCGCGGACCTGGCGCCGGATACCCAACGCGGTACGGCTTACGGTCTGTTCAACGCCGCCATCGGGCTGACCGCGTTGCCGGCCTCGCTCATCGCTGGCTTGCTGTGGCAGGGTGTGGGGGCATGGGGCGGCTTTGGCCCTTCGGCTCCATTCTTCTTTGGCGCGGCGATGGCGCTACTGGCTGGAATCCTGTTCTGGCGGCTGGTGAAATGATCGCTCCCGACCGGCAGGTGAGCGCGGAACAGCCGGGCGCTGTCCCATGGACGGTGAGGGATATCTGGATCGGGCTGGCCGCCCTGGCAGCCTGGTTCGTACTCTACAGCCTGAGCGGTTACCTGCTGACCCTGTCCGATGAGAATCCCAACCTGGGCCTGTACGTGACCTTCGGCGAGGCTTTCCTGCTCCTGCCGGTCTGGTGGTTCGCCTTCCGGAAATATCGCGGCGGACTGGCGCTGCTCGGATACAGACGCTTCCGGGGAGTGGCAATTGCCCTGGGCTGCGGGTTCCAATTGATGGTCTACGGCTTCAACCTGGTTTACAGCCTGCTGTTGGCGCTCCTCAATGTTTCGATCCCCAATCTCTGGGTGGATGTGTTCCAAAGCGCCGCTTCCCCCTGGCTGCTGTTCCTGAGCGGGGTGATCGTTGCCCCCATTGTCGAGGAGACCTTCTTCCGCGGCTTCCTCTTCCCTGCCTTGCGCCAGCGCATCGGTTGGGTTTGGGCGATGTTGACCAGTTCGTTCGTTTTTTCCATGATGCACCTGCAATTGCTGGGTTTCCTGCCCATCTTCCTGCTCGGCTGTTCGCTGGCTTTCCTGCGTCACTACAGCCGGTCGCTCTGGCCTCCGATCATCATCCACATGTTCAGCAACCTGGTCGGCCTGGGCGCGGCCTATTTCCTGGCCTTCAATGGATTACCGCCCGCTGCATTTCATTGACCGGCCGGTCGAACCTGTCTTCGACACGCCGCCGGCGCGCCAAAAAACGCCTCCCTGCCCGGACGGCTTTTCCTGGGATGGGAAGGTATACCGTGTGGAACAATTACTCTCGGAATGGCGCGACTTCTCCCGCCGCGGGCGGATGGGTAACAACATGCGCCCATCCCATGCGGCGGTGGCCGCCGGGCGCGGTTCCCTGGGCGTGGGGCGTTTCTACTTCCGCCTGCTGGTGGATACCGGCCAGGTATTCGACATCTACTACGACCGCGCCATCCGCGACGCGGATGACCGCAAAGGCCACTGGTTCCTCTACCGCGAACTGGGGACAATGCCAGGAGAGTAACGCACCGTCCAGCCTCCGGGACCGGGCATGATACAATGACAGGGCATTCCATAGTATCAAGGAGAAATGCCATGCGCGTCCGGCCCTTCCTGATCCCCATATCCCTGCTCCTGGCGTTATCCCTCGGCGGCTGTTCGTTCTCCCTGCTCGGGACGCCGGCTGCGACCCCGTTCACCTTCCCAACCGTCCCCCAGGTCACGCCGCAACCTTCAGCCACGCCGGTCATCCCGACCCAGGACCTGACCCTGCCGAGTCTGACCCCCACCTCGTCCACACCGCCGCCCACGCCGCCGGGCTCGCCCACCCCGACCAACACCCCCGACCCTTCCCTGCCCTATGTCATCCTGCCCGGTTCGCCTTCAGGACCGTACGCCGTGACCCTGATGACGGTGGCGGACACGCTCAACATCCGCTCCGCTCCCGGGGTGGACAACCCCTTGGTCGGCTCCTTCCCGGCATCGTTCACCGGCGTGATGCGCAGCGGACCTTCGGCCTGGGTCGACCCCAGCCTGTGGGTCGAAGTCCAGAAACCGACCGGCGGCCCGGGCTGGGTGAACAGCGCCTACCTGACCGAGTACATCACACCGGCCGCCTTCTGTGCCGACAACCGGGTTACCGCCCTGTTGACCGACCTGGGCGCCGTCCTGCACAACGGCGATGGCGAATTGCTCTCCGGCCTGGTCAGCCCCACCCACGGCATGGACGTCCGCCTGTGGCGCGCCAGTCCCCCGGTCAACTTCGAGCCGGTCTTCGCCCAGTGGGTCTTCATCAGCACCTGGAGCCACAACTGGGGGGCGGGCGCTTCCGGGGCGGACGTGCTGGGTTCCTTCCATGAAGTCATCCTGCCCCGCCTGCTGGAAGTCTACGACGCCAGTTACACCCTGACCTGCAACGACCCGGGCGTGGCCGCCACCTTCTCCACCCAGCCCTGGCCGGAGGAATACCACAACATCAATTACTATGCCCTCTTCAAACCCGCCACTCCCGGCGTGGATATGGACTGGCGGTTATGGCTGGTGGGGGTGGAATATGTGCTGGGCAAACCTTATCTCTTCAGCCTGATCCATTTCCAATGGGAGCCGTAAAGCCATGTATTACGCGCCAGAACCGATGCACATCCCGGATGGATTCCTTTCCATACTGGTCTCTGTTGTCCTGTGGGGCGTAACCGTCCCGGTCGTGGCTTACGCCATCCGGCGGGTCAGTAAAGACCTGGGCGAGCGCCAGGCGCCGTTGATGGGTGTCCTGGCAGCCGCCATCTTCGCCGGGCAGATGCTCAACTTCGCCGTCGCCGGCGGCACATCCGGCCACCTGATGGGCGCGGCGCTGGCCACCATCCTGCTCGGTCCGTGGGCTGCGATCATCGTCATGACCACTGTGGTTGGCGTCCAGGCGCTCATCTTCCAGGATGGCGGCCTGCTGGCGCTGGGAGCCAACATTTTCAATATGGGCATCATCGGTGTGATTGTTTCCTACTGGGTTTACCGCACTTTCCAACGCCTGGCGGGAGGCCGCAAATGGGGTGTGTTTACAGGTGGGTTCCTGGCAGCCTGGCTTTCGATCGTGGCGGCTGCGTTGGCTGTCGCCCTGCAACTGGCAATCTCCGGAATTTCACCGGCCAACATTGCCATCCCGGCCATGGGCGGCATCCATATACTTATCGGGCTGGGAGAAGGCCTGATCACCCTCGGGGCGCTGGCCTTCCTCTACGCTGCCCGGCGTGACCTGTTGCACATCGGGGAGGCCGCGCCGAAGGGCGGGACCGCGGTCTGGATCGGCGGCCTGGTCATTGCGGCCATCCTGGCGATTGCTTCCCCTTTGGCATCCGCTCACCCGGATGGCCTGGAATGGGTGGCGGAACAAAAGGGCTTCCTGGATACCGCCCAGGGGCCGCTCTATAACATTATCCCCGATTACGTTTTCCCCGGCATATCGAATGAAGCCTTTGCAACGATTGTGGCGGGGTTGATTGGGGTGTTGATCGTTTTCGGTGTAACTCTTAGCGTGGGATATATGCGCCGGAAGAAGAAAGCCTGATTCAGCAAGTATAATGTTTGCAGAGGGGCGCAGCATCCGCAATCTTGTTGCGCCCTTTCACTTTTTCTATGCACATCCACTTCCTCGACCCCTACCAGCACCGCGCCAGCCCGATCCATGCCCTTGACCCGCGTGTCAAGTTCGTCCTGGCGCTGGCTTATATCCTGACCTGCGCCCTGACGCCCATTGGCGCCTGGCCGGTCTATACCCTGCTGCTGGCGATGATCTTATCGGTCGAATTATTGTCCACCCTGGGGATCAAGTACGTCCACCGGCGGGCATTGCTGGCCGTGCCGTTCATGCTGGCCGCCCTGCCGGTCGTCTTCACGCATGGGGATACCTTCCTTTTTTCCATGCCCATTGGTTCATGGACGTTGACCGCCTTTGCCGAAGGCCTGGAACGGTTCGCCAGCGTGGCGTTGAAATCCTGGCTCTCGGTGCAGGCGGCGGTCGTACTGGCTGCCAGCGCCCCCTTCCCCGACCTGTTGCAGGCGATGCGCGCCGTGCGCATCCCGCGCCTGCTGGTCTCGCTTTTCGGGCTGATGTGGCGTTACCTGTTCGTGCTCGTGGATGAAGCCCTGCGGCTGATGCGCGCCCGGGCGGCGCGTTCCGGCCAGGGCGGGGATGCGGGCTCCCGGTCCGGCCGGACCCTGGCCTGGCGCGCCCGGGTGACCGGGGGGATGGCCGGCAACCTGCTCCTGCGCGCTTTCGAGCGCTCCGACCGCATCTACATGGCGATGGTGGCGCGCGGTTACGACGGCGAGACCCGTTCCCTGCCCATGCTGCCAGTCCCGGCCTCTGCCTGGCTTTCGCTGACGGGCGGCATCCTTCTCCTATTCCTCCTGCTCATGTCTGGTTTCCTATTTTGGGGTTGACCCATGCACCATTCCATCGAGATTCAAAACCTTTCCTTCGACTACCCCGACGGCCACCCGGCGTTGCGGGATGTTTCCCTGAGCATTGCCCCCTGCGAGAAAGTGGCGCTGGTGGGACCGAATGGGGCGGGCAAGTCCACCCTCATCCTGCACCTGAACGGCATCCTGGCCGGGCAGGGACGGGTGAAGGTCTGCGGGTTGGAAGTTGGCGAAAAAACGCTCGGTCGGGTGCGGGCGGCGGTGGGACTGGTATTCCAGAACCCCGACGACCAGTTGTTCTCCCCCACCGTCTTCGACGATGTGGCCTTCGGTCCGCTCTACCAGGGGCTTGCACCGGCCGAGGTGCAGCGCCGGGTCGAGTCAGCCCTGGCGGCGGTGCGCATGACGGACTATGCCCGGCGCGTCTCGCACCACCTGAGTACCGGCGAGAAGAAGCGCATCGCCATCGCCACCGTGCTCTCGATGGAACCCGAAGTGTTGGTGCTCGACGAGCCGACCGCCGGCCTCGACCCGCGCGCCCGGCGCGCCTTCATCAACCTGCTGCGCGACCTGCCCCTGACGATGCTGGTCTCCTCGCACGACCTGGCGATGGTGCGCGAGTTATTCCCGCGCATGGTGATCATGGACGAAGGGCGGATCGTGGCCGATGGGCCGACTGCTGAATTGATGAAAGATGGGAAGTTGCTGGAAGCGCACGGGTTGGAAAAGCCGTAACCAGAACCTCCCGCAGGTTTAGAAAACTGCGGGAGGTTTACTGTTTAACGGGACATGAATCCTATGCCGTGCGGTAATATCCCACATCCACCGAGTAGACCCGGCCATGCTTGACGACCTGTTTTACCAGGTTCGTCCCGAAACGGTAGCCCAGGTGACGGTAATCTGGGACGGACAGGATGAGCAGGTCGGCCTGCTTTCCCTCCTCGATCGAGCCGATGCGGTCGGCGCGGCGGATGGCGTGGGCGGCGTTGATGGTGGAGGCGGCGACGGCCTGGGCCGGGGTCAGTTTCATGTAGCGGCAGGCCAGGGCAATCGCAAACTGCATCGATTCGTTCCAGGCCGTGCCGGGGTTGCAGTCGGTGGCCAGCGCCAGGATGCCGCCGGCATCGATGATCTTCTCTGCCGGCGTATACTCGTGTTCGGCCAGGCCAAATGGGGTGCAGGGCAGGGATACCGCCACGGTATCGGATCGGGCCAGGGCGGCGATATCGGCCCCGGATGTCTTCACCAGGTGGTCGGCTGAGACGGCCCCCAGTTCAACCGCCAGGGAAGTACCGCCGATGTTATCGAACTCGTCGGCGTGGATCTTGAGCGGGAAGCCGAGTTCCCCGGCCGCGCCCAGGATCTGGCGTGATTGCTCCAGGTTGAAGGCCTTGTCCTCGCAGAACACATCCACGAACGGCAGCGGCAGGCGCGGGGCATGCACCTCCCACCACTGGCGGACGATGGGCAGCATGGTGCAACTGACAAGATCGGTGTAACCCTGCGGGTCATCCTTATATTCCGGCGCAATGGCATGCGCTCCCAAGAAGGTGATGGAAATATCCATCGGGCTTTCGTGGTCGAGCACCAGCAGGGCTTTTAGCAGGCGCAGTTCGGTGGCTGTCTGTAAACCGTAGCCGGTCTTGGCTTCGGCGGTGGTGGTGCCGTGGGCGAACATGCGCAACAGGCGGGGACGGGCTTGCGAGATGAGCGTCTCGATCGAAGCGGTGCGGGTGGCGCGCACGGTGGAGATGATCCCGCCGCCGGAGGCCAGGATGTCCAGGTAGTGCATGCCCGACATCTTCATGGCGAACTCGGCCGAGCGGTCGCCGCCCCAGATGAGGTGCGTGTGCGGGTCCACGAAGCCCGGCATGACGACACAGCCGGTGGCATCCAGCGAGGGTTCGCCGGGCAGGGAAGCGCGCAGTTCGTCGCTCCTGCCGATGGCGGCGATCTTTTCACCGCGGATCAACACCGCGCCGTCCTCGATGATGCCCAGGCTGCCGAGGTCGCGCCCGCGCTGCGGGCCGCCTTTGAGAGTCAGGAGTTGGGTGGCGGAATGGATGAGCATTAGGATATTACCATGGTGAATGTTTATTGTTCGACTATATCGGTTTTCTTATTTCAGAGACAGACACTGCACAGGATCAAGGAATGTATATAGGTTCTTTCTCAACAAATCGAATTCTATCGGGAGGATAACATAATTTAGAGAATAGGTAATTTTGCCACAATTCCAAATTGCCCGAACAGAAGCATTAGGATTGGATGTTCCAGGTGGTTGGTATTTATAGAACTGGAAAAATATGACCATATCAGAGTATTGAAATTGTTCCATTTCCCCTTGAAGTGATATTCCTTCTGTTGATGAAAGGAAAAACTCCAGAAAATCTGTAAGTGCAGAATCCGGTATACCTTCTGACGTAATAGGCTGCCAGAGAATACTCAACATATAGGAACCATCCATGGGATTGATTTCAAATGCTCCCTTTTCAGAACTTTGCCCATGAAAATCCTCAAGTTCGACAGGCGTAATTTGAGCATCAATTGGTAGATATATCTCAATGCCATACTGATGAAAAAAAGTGTTATCCAATTTGGAAACATCTACTTTTAGGGTATGCAGCCCGGATAAAGCTAATTCATTCTTCGGATCTAGCATCAGGGCAGAAAGGTATGCCTCATGGGCATGTTTCCATAAACCTAACTCCCGGTAACTATCAGCAAGAAAACCCCATGCCTGGACCATGCGCACTTCTTCATTAACAACTTTTTGGAACCATTCCAAAGCACCCTCGTAATCTGCCATCTGGTAATAACAATCTCCCAGGTAAAGCGGGGCGATTAAAAGGCCTGGATCAGATTGATAGGCTTTTTCATAATCGATGATGGCTTCGTGGTATTCCTCGTAGGCGAAATGTTCTTCAGCTGCTTGAAAATATGCAACCGTGGTCTCAACATTGGTTGTGACCAGGTCTCCTGGTTCTGGTTCAGATGACAGGAGATAGGTTTCTTCTTCATACCCGGTCAGGGATGTAATATTCTCTTCTTGTACAAACTGCCGGGCTTTCCTGAGGACGCTAGATATCGAATCGATATCCCAACTGGTCACAGAATACAGTATATATGTGCTAACCAAACTTTCCCTAACACTTCTATCGGTGAATCCGTGTTCAACAGCGTTTTCGAACGCTTCTATGGCTGCTGTGAAATCTTCCTTTTTGGCATTGGCGTATCCGATGATGGCCCATGCTTCACCGCTGTCTGGAACCAATTCCAGGAAACCATTTGCTTCATCGATAGCCAGATCGTGATTACCATTTTCGAGCGAATCCCATGCAGAGGCCAGTAAATTAATATCGGGTGTAGGTGTAAAGGTGCCTGTTGGGATCAGGGCATGGGTGGGTGTGGATGTGGGTATTTGGTAACCATTCGGCATCAGGCTGCATGCAAACGTGGCTGTGAGGATCAGCAGAATGTTCACTATTTGAAAAAGTGATCGATATTGGGACTTGTGCTGCTTTCTGTTTCCTGAATCGATTGTCATATTTGCTTCCTCTCCTCTATATGATGATTCCCTGCTGAAAACTGATTTACCGCCAACTAGATTGTATAAAGAATTCATCCATTGTTCAATTGACATAACTCACGTTTCTGATTTGCGCCTTTATTATGCATCTAAGTGCAAGAAGAGCAATGAGATTCAACGCCACGGCGACCAATGCCACTAACAAGAACCCAATACTAGACCTCTTGCATAAGTGAGAATTGTGCCATAATAGGCGCATGAGATACGAAACTGTTCAGAACCTGAAAGACGAGGATTTCAAAAGGTCAACCGGCGTCCAACGCAGCACATTTGCGAAGATGCT
>VGNO01000053.1 GCA_016865985.1 Chloroflexota bacterium
TCAGCGAGGGATTCCCGTCCCCGCCGGAGGAATGACCGAAGACTTTATTTGTCCTTCGCTATTACGCGATCTTCCTCGCCTCCATGTAGAACCGCTTCTCATGCGCTTCGCCCATCGAGAATGTCTTGCGCGGCAGGGCGCCGTCAAGGATGACCGTTTTGAAAAGATCCGACTTGTCCATGCCCGGCACGTAGAAGCCGGCGTTGCGCGCCTGCACGCCCAGTTTGCAGACTACTTCCTCGCCGTGGACGTAGTCAATTTTGTCCGCGCCGTTCCCCTTCATGAAATTGTCGAGGAAAACTTGCAGCGTCCCGACCGGCAGGTTGGATGATGGTCTGGCGATCTCCAGCACGCCGAAGGACTTGCCCTCCCCGCCGCCGACCATGCCTACCAGTTGACTGGGGCCTTTTTGTTCATCCACGCGATGGACCATCGTGTCGGCATCCGGCATGGGGATGTAGGTGATGCTGCCGTAGAACTGGCGCATCGAGGCCAGCGCGTCCTTGCGCAGGCCAAATAAAACGCGGTGGATCGGCTCGAACGCCAGCCCCTCGTCGTGGACATTCTCGACCTCCACCAGCGCGTAACGGGCGGGATGTTCCAGCCCTACCTCGGTTTTCATCCGCTCCCAGACGGCCTTGGCCGTGGCGAGCGAGTGGTTGCCGTCGCCCGTGGCGAACAACAGGACCGGTTTGTCGGTCCCGACACCATACTTCGCCGCGAAGGTTTCCGGTTTCGCCAGGCCGCGCAGGGCTTCCACTACTTTCGTTTCCAGGGCTGGGCTGACGGCGTAACCAGCCAGGTGTCCGGAGCCGAGCATCAGGTCGAAGTCGTAGAGTTTCTCCAACCCCGGTTTTACAGTAGCCAGCGGTTCGAGTACCGTCCTCCCCGGGTCGTCGATCAGCGCCAGGATGTGCGGCAGTTCGAGCGCCGCCCCGGTGCGGATCTTCATGCGCGGCGGCAGGCGTTCGATGATCGTCCCCTCGGTGGCGCGGATCAGGCTGGCCGAGCCTTTGGTGTAATCGTAGTGCTCGAGGTCGAGACAGAGCATCAGCCCACGGCGGGTCTTGCCGTCCACTGTGCGCTCGACATAAATCAGCCCATTGCGCGGCTGGAGGATGCCCCGCTCCAGGTAGTCATGCATCGTGGACTGGATGTGCTGGACGCGTTGCTCTTCGCCTGGTTGTTCGAGATGGACCTCGGGCAGGACCAGGTTGAGGGTGGAGGGCGCGTCGCCGATAAAATGTTCCACCTCCTGCCAGTACTCAGGCTGGGAGGTGAACTGGTCGCAGGCGATGACAGCCCACCTGCCCAGGTCGGTCCCGGCAGCAGGGAGAAAAATGCGCGGGACCTGGACGCCGATATCTTCATAGGTTTTCATTCTTGGAGACCGGGAAATCTGCCAGCCATCCGAGCAATTCGCCCTGCAAACGGGTGAATGCGCCAGGATGGGAAGGCAGTGCGGCGCAGGATGAAAAATCAACCTGTCGTTCCCCGATCTGGAAGGATGTCCGGCCTGTCTGCCGGACAGGCGGTCGATCGGACAGGTAGCGCCTGAGGGCTTCCATTTCGGAAGGCGTCAGCCAGGCCGGGATATCCGAGGTGGCCTTGAAGTTGCAGATCTCGGCCATATCCTGTAGCAGGGATGCCTGTTCCGCGGTCAGGTTGTTCAGGATCGAGCGGAAGTAGACCACATCCGGGTCGGGATGGAGCAACGGCTGGAGCCACAGGCGGTGCATGGTTGTCCGCAGGGCATTGCGCACGCCGGGGAGGGAGAAATCCGCCAGCAGGAGGTCATCGCGGGGGGATGCGAAGAAACCTGCCACGTCCGGACCAACGCGTAGCGCGTCGCACAGGCCCAGCGATGGCAGGATGGGGGCGCCGCAGGTCAGGAAGTAAGCGTCACCCAGCGCTTCGCGGATGACGGCCAGCCCGTTGCGGTAGGCAGCCTCGCGCGGAATATCGGCGTAATGCTTGCCGGGGAGGGCGCCGGCGTACAGGAAGTCCAGTTTGATGTAATCATAGCCCCAGAGACGCACCTTCTTCATGAGCGCATCCAGCCATTCCAGGACAGCAGGATGGGTGGTATCGAGGGCGAATAACGGCTCGCCCCAGTTGACCCCGGCAGGGACCAGCCTGCCTTTTTCATCGTGCAGCAGCCAGTCGCGGCGCTGGCGGTAGATGCCGGATGATGGCACGGCAAGCAGCGGCGCCAGCCACAACCCGGCCTTGCGACCCGTGGCCTGGATGCGGGCAGCCATCCCGTCCATGCCGGATGGGAATTTCCTGTTTGGTTCCCAATCGCCGATGCCGCGTTGCCAGCCGTCGTCGATCTGGAATACATCGAACGGCAGGTCTGCGAGATCGCCCAGGATTTTATTCAACCGGTCTTCATTTATTTCGGTATAGAGGCTGTACCACGAACACCAGACGCGTTCCGGTTGGGTGGCGCGTCCCCGGCCAAAGCGTTCTCCGAGCAACCCGGCATACCGGGCGAAGATTTTTTCCTCGTCCCCGGCGGCGATGAACCAGTCGGGGTCCTTCCCGGTCTCGTACCACCCTGTCAGGCTCCGGCCATCGAGCATGACATGACTCTCGAGACCGAGGGCTCCGACGAAGAGGATGCCCCCGTCCGGGAATTCCACTGCGCCATACCACGACCCGTGTGGGCGGGTTTCGCGCGAATAGGCCGGGTCGGTATGGATCGGGTGGGCGCTGTATGGCCGCATCGGTCTTAGCGGACGGGCCGTCTCCAACCAGGTAGTGAGCGACCAAGACTGCCAGCCGGCGTAGAGGTAACGTACCGGCGCGGCGGGCAGGCGCACAGTCAGGCGCGGGGCGGAGGCGATGTATCCGCCTTCGATGGGACGGCAGCCTGTGGCTTGGATGGTCAGGGCCAGGTTGTCGAATTCAAGGTTCTTTTCCATGCGGCTCTTTTCCTTTGTCCGGCATGTGGTTTGCAGGCGTTGCCGAGTCCACGATGCTATTGCCGCCCAGTCCCTTCGCGCGGTACATGGCTTTGTCGGCCTGCTTGATAATATCGCTGAAGTTGTCGTTGGGGTTGGTGGCGGTGTGGATGCCAATACTGATGGTGAGGGCAATGGTCTCCCCGCCCACCTTGAATTTGATCTTTTCGATCCCTTTGCGCAAGCGTTCGGCGGCCACGAACGCGCTCCGGGTGTCTGCGCCTGCGAGGAACACGGCGAACTCGTCCCCGCCGATGCGGCCCACAATGTCGGCGGGACGCAGAACCTTCTCGCATTTGCGCGCAGTCAGGATGAGCGCCTCATCCCCTGCGGCATGGCCGCAGCGGTCGTTGATGCTTTTGAAACCGTCCAGGTCGAACATAAGTATGGAACAGGGATGGTGGGCCGGGCCGGGGCCCCGCTGGAGTTCGTGGTTGACGAGTTCCGAAAATTGCTGGCGGCCGAGCAGGTTGGTCAGGTCATCGTGTGTGGCGGCATATTCGACCTTGTGGAACCGTTCCGCGTGTTCCGTGTTGTCCCGGATCGTGATGATGCGGCCAAGCGGCTGGTTGCCCGGGTCGCGGATTTCGGAGGAGCGGAGTTCATAATACAGGGTCGGGTTTTCCCCGATATGGATCTCGGTCCAGGATTTGCCCTGCGCGGCGAGGTCGTTGATGGCTTGCAGGAATTGCAATTCCACTTCACGCGGGTTCTTGCCAATAGCCGCCCCGGTCAGTTCGGCTATCTTTTGGGCTGCCCGGTTGAAATCCACGATGCGGTTCTTGTGATCCAGGACGATGATGCCTTCTTGCAGGCTTTCCACTACCATATCGCGCGCCATGGGGCGCAGGTCCAGGAAGCGGAAGCGGAACAGGTCCCAGGCAACGATGGCGGCCGAGATGCTGAACGCTGCCGGCGTGATGTTGTAGTAGCGGATCGGGGAGTAACCGAAGACGTAGAGCAGGTCGGTCAGGACGGGCAGGGCCAGGGCGGCCAGCAGCAACAGGGTCTGGTTGCGGTAGATAGGCTGCATTTTGCGCAGGCCGCGTGTCATCACCAGGATGGCGGCCAGGATGTAAATATAGCCCGACGGCGCATGGATGAAGTAAAACCAGAACTGGTAATCGTTTACCAGGACCGGGAAGGGCGCGGAGGCGGCATCTATGCCGGGCGCGCCGCGGAACCAGTGATGGAACGAGTCGGTCCAGATGATCAGGTTGGTCAGCAGGGGCAGGAGGGCGAGCAGGATCCAGTCGCGGGCGGGGCGGGTTTTCCCGCGGCAGGAAAAGGCCAGGTATAACCAGGCGCTTGGGATGAAAGACAGGCCGGCAAACTGGAGATTGGCAAAGAGGATCTTTGCCTGGAGCGAACCGGCGGCGGTTTCGAAGGAAAACCCGACCACCCACACCAGGGCGCACAGGAAGAGCAGGAGGAAAGCCCTGCCGGTGCTGGTTTTGCGGAATTGCCAAGTGGCTCCCATCAAACCGGTCATGACGACGGCCGCCAGGATGAAGAGCCAGAGACCAGGCGTGAAGTTCATTTCCATGACTGCTATTATCGCACTTGTCCGGAAAAAAAGAAATGGGTATAATGCTGCCAATCGAACGCGTAGATGGGAACGAGTAACCCGGCGGAACTGCCAGAGAGCCTGCGGACGGTGCGAAGCAGGTCAGCGAAGCGGGACGAATATCCTCCCGGAGCCGCGATCTGAAATCAGTGGACAGTAATCAATCATCAGTGTTCAGTGAAAGTAAGAAAGCCGGAAGCCGACCGTTATCCTGGCAGGGTATCGCCGCAAGGCTGTACCCGATCGAGCGCCTGCCATTGGCAGGAATCAGAGTGGTACCGCGTGAGCCATTTCGCTCTCGTCTCTGGCATGAGGCGAGAGTTTCCGTTTTACCCATGTCATTGCAAACCGCCGACGGTCGAGTAGCGTTCTTTGCATATCGAGACCAGGGCGGCGAGGTAACCTCATGGATGATTTATCAAGAATTGATGGCAGATGGTCTCCCCGTTGGGAGCAGTTGCGAAAACCGGTCACGAATGGGCGCGATATTTTCCATTACCTTTCGTGAAATTTGTGTAATTTGTGGCAAGAAATAGCGATCTGCTCTCGATAGGGAGATTACCTGATGGTATTTGTAGTGGGAATTTGCTTTCCCTTGACAAGATCAGGGCAAGCGCCGGGTCTCGATACGGCGGGAGAACACCGCCTACTCGACCCTCCTCGCAATGAAATAACGGAGGCATGAATGTTCAAACCTGTATCTTCAAAACTCGATGTCACGGCGATGGAAGAGACCGTGCTGAAATTCTGGAAAACGCAGAAAATCTTCGAGAAGACGATTTCGGAGCGCAAGGGCGCGCCGGAGTACGTCTTCTTCGAGGGACCGCCGACCGCCAACGGCCTGCCAGGCGTCCACCACGTGGAGGCGCGCGTCTTCAAGGACATGTTCCCGCGCTACAAGATCATGAACGGTTTCCACGTCTCGCGGCGCGGCGGCTGGGACACGCACGGCCTGCCGGTCGAAATCGCGGTCGAGAAGAAACTCGGCTTCACCAACAAACAGCAGATCGAGGAATACGGCATCGAGAAGTTCAACGACCTGTGCCGCAAGTCGGTCTTCGACTACATCCAGGAATGGGAGCGGTTGACCGACCGCATCGCCTTCTGGGTGGACCTGGGCGACGCCTATGTGACCTACACCAACGAGTACATCGAGTCGGTCTGGTGGATCCTCAAATCCTTCTGGGACCGTGACTTGCTCTTCAAGGGCTACAAGATCGTCCCCTACTGCCCGCGCTGCGGCACGCCGCTCTCGGACCACGAGGTGGCGCAGGGCTACGCCGACGCCACCGACCCCTCGGTCTTCGTCCGCCTGCCGCTGGTGGACAAACCCGGGACCTCGCTCCTGGTGTGGACGACGACACCGTGGACCCTGCCTGCCAACGTGGCGGTGGCGGCCGGAGCGGATGTCGGGTACGTGACCGTGGAACGGGCCCTGCCCGAGGGCGGCAAGGAAAAACTGATCCTGGCCGAGGCGCTGCTGGAAAAAGTTTTCCGCGGCGAAGAAGTGAAAGTGGTGGAACACTTCAAAGGCAAGAAACTCAAGGGCACAAAATATCATCCTCTGTTCACCTTCATGCCGCTGGAGAAACCGGCGCACTATGTCATCCTCGGCGATTTCGTCACCACCGAGGACGGCGCCGGCCTCGTCCACATCGCCCCGGCCTTCGGCGCGGACGACATGGAAGTCTCCAAAACGTACAACCTGCCTGTGCTGATGACCATCGGCCCGGATGGCGCGTTCCTGCCGCAGGTCACGCCGTGGCGCGGGGTCTTCGTCAAGGACGCCGATCCGTCCATCACCGCAGACCTGGATAAGCGCGGCTTACTTTTTCGCGCCGAAACGTACACCCACACCTATCCCTTTTGCTGGCGCTGTGACACGCCCCTGTTGTATTACGCCCGCGAGTCCTGGTACATCCGCACCAGCGCCTTCAAGGACCGGCTGGTGGAGTTGAACAAGCAGATCAACTGGGTGCCGGAACACATCAAGGACGGCCGCTTCGGCAACTGGCTGGAGAACAACATCGACTGGTCGCTCAGCCGCGAGCGCTATTGGGGCACGCCGCTGCCGGTTTGGGAATGCGCGGAATGCAAGCAGCGCGAGTGCGTTGGCTCGGTGAAGGAACTGTCCGAAAAAGCCGGGCGCGACCTGGCGGACCTCGACCTGCACCGCCCGCACGTGGACAAGGTCTCCTGGGCCTGCGCCAGATGCGGCGGCAAGATGACGCGCGTCCCCGACCTGATCGATGTCTGGTTCGATTCCGGCTCGATGCCGGTCTCGCAGTGGCACTATCCGTTCGAAAACAAGGAGAAGTTCGAGAGCCAGTTCCCCGCTGACTACATCTGCGAGGCGGTCGACCAGACGCGCGGCTGGTTCTACACCCTGCATGCCATCAGCGCCCTGCTGTTCGACCGGCCGAGCTTCAAGAACGTCCTCTGCCTCGGCCACGTGGTGGATGCCAACGGCCAGAAGATGTCCAAGCACCTCGGCAACGTGATCGACCCCTGGCTGGTGCTCAACGAGTCCGGCGCGGACGCCTTCCGCTGGTATTTCTACACCTCCGCCCCGCCGCACGCCGAGCGCCGCTTTGCTCCCGGCATGGTCACCGACGTGGTCAAGAATTTCACGCTCACGCTGTGGAATGTCTACTCGTTCTTCGTGACGTATGCCAATCTCGACGGCTGGAAACCGACGACGGACGACGGACGATTGACCACGGTCCAAGGTCCATCGTCCGCGGTCTCCCCACTTGACCGCTGGCTCCTGTCTTCTCTCAACGCGTTGGTTCGCGATGTCACCCACGCCTACGAAACCTACGATGTGCCCGGCGCGACGCGTCCCATCGAGGCCTTTGTCGAAGCGCTCTCGACCTGGTACCTGCGCCGCTCGCGCCGCCGCTTCTGGAAGTCCGAATCCGACTCGGACAAGCAGGCCGCCTACTCCACGCTTTACACCGCGCTGGTCACGCTCGCCAAACTGCTGGCGCCGGCCATGCCATTCCTGGCCGACGAGATGCACCAGAACCTGGTCCGCTCGGTGGACGAGAAAACGCCCGAATCGGTCCACCTGGCGAAGTGGCCGCAAGCGGACGAGTCCCTGATCGACGAGACCCTCAACCGCGAGATGGCGCTGGTCATGCGCCTCGTTTCGCTGGGACATTCAGCGCGGCAGAAGGCCAACCGCAAGGTGCGCCAGCCGCTGGCCGAGGCCGCCTTCGCGTTGGGCCGCCTGGACGAGCGTCACGCGGTGGAAACCTACGCCGATCTCATCACCGACGAGTTGAACGTCAAGAAGGTCCGCCTGCTGGACGCCTCCGGAGACGTTGCTACATTTTCACTGAAACCGCTCCCGAAGCAGTTGGGGCAGAAATACGGCAACAAGTTCCCGGCCATCCAGAAAGCCATCCTTGGCATGGATGCGGCCGCCTCGGCTCCGGCGCTGCTCTCCGGCCAGCCGCTCACAGTGACGGCGGACGGCGGGACATTCGACATCCTGCCCGGGGAAGTGGAAGTGCGCGCCGACGCCAAGTCTGGTTTCGCCGTGGCGGCGGACGGCGCGTATCTCGCCGCGCTGGTCACCGACCTGACGCCGGAACTGGTCAGCGAGGGGCTGGCGCGTGAGTTCGTCCGCCGGGTGCAGGACCTGCGCAAGACCGCCGGCCTCGAAGTCGCCGACAGGATCAGGGTCCATGTGAAAGCAACCCCCGGGTTGAAACAGGCCATCGAGACCAACCGGGAATATGTACTGGCTGAGACCCTGACCATCGCACTCGAGTTCGACCGCATCCCCGATTTTGGGGCTGTGACCGAGGATGAATTCGATGGGGAGAAGGTCGTCATCGGCCTGGTCAAAGCCTGAGACCAGGCGCCGTATCCCCGCCCCGGCTGGCTTGCCGGGGCTTTTTTTATGGCTTGAATTCACCCTCCAGCCATGCTATAACAGGATTGCGGAGGCCATCTGCGGCAGATGACTACAAGGAGAGGAAGCCATGAAAACTCGATCGTATGTTGTGATATTGTTGATCCTGCTTGCTGCCTGCCAGGCTGCGCCCGGTGGGACGGAAGAGCAGCCGCATAGGACGGCGACCTTCCAGGAGATCATCAACGATGTCCAGAGCCGGCAAAGCGAGGACGCAGACTACGCGCCGGCCGTCCTCGAACAAACCCTGCCTGTCGGGGGCCAGGCGCAAACGGGCGAGACCGGCCGGGCCAGGCTCGACCTGATGCCGGATGCGACACTCGTCCGCCTCGGACCCAGCACCCAGTTCACCCTGTCAGAACTTTTCCTGGATGATGACGAACCGCTCACTCGGCTGGAACTGGTTGCCGGACAAGTGTGGGTCATCCTGACCGGCGGTGAACTGCAGGTGGATACCGACCTGGGGTCGGCCAGCGTGCGCGGCAGTTACATGAGCGTCTCCTATGACCCACAGGCAATGGTCATGACCGTCACCTGCCTCGAAGGGGAATGCTACCTCGCGAACGACGCCGGTACCACACCCCTGACAGGCGGACAATCATCCGAGATCACTGCCGCCGGCCAGCCTCCATCCGATGCCCGCCCGATGACGGGGGAGGAGTATGACCAGTGGCGGGAGAACTGCCCCGAGGCTGGGGAAGACCTCCTGCCGCCTCCCATCCCGACTGCCAGCCTGGTCGATGAGCCGGCCCGGGTGGAATTCCAGGCATCCGATGGGCAGACCCTGGTGGGTTATTTCCACCCATCCCACCTGCCGGATGCGCCTGTGGTGGTGTTGATGCACATGGTGGGCTACACCCAGCAAGACTGGGTCTCGCTGGGATTGGTGGACTGGCTCCAGAACTGGCCTTCCCTGCAGGGCGGCGCTTCTCACGCCGCAGTTTCCAGCATCTACCCGCCCATGCCGACCGGATTGTCCTTCGCTGTTCTAACTTTCGATTACCGCGGTTTCGGTGAGAGCGCTCCGCCCTTCCTGCCTGACAACCTGACCAGCAGCCAGATGGGAACCTGGATCGAAGGCTGGCTGCTCGACTCTGCGGCTGCTTATGAAATTGCCGCCACCATGCCGGGCGTGGATCCCGAAAGGGTGGCCGGCATCGGCGCCAGTATCGGCGCCGACGGCGTGGTGGATGCCTGTGGCGCGGGTTGCCTGGGCGCGCTCTCGCTCTCGCCGGGGAGTTACCTGAACGTCCCATACCCCGGCGCAGTGGCCCAGGTGGATGCCGCCGGGAAGCCGGTCTGGTGTGTCGCCCATATCCTGGATTCATATTCGGTTAGCGCCTGTGACGCATCCATTGGAACATATTTCCGCCCGGTCATCTTTACCGAAGGCGGTGGTCAACGCGGCGCCCACGGCATGACTTTCCTCGACCCGGCGACTGCCCCGCCTGGCATCGGCCAATTGATCCTCGACTGGCTGCTGGTAATATTCCCCTCGACACGCTGAACGGAGGCTCCCATGAACCAGTTTATGAACGAACTACCCGCCCTCCTGGGGTCGCTTGGCATCGCCCTTTGCTGCGGGCTGCCCCTGCTGGGTTTTGCATTCTTTTCTTTCTACGCCGGCCGGAAGCATGCCCGGAACCTGGCGCATGTCAATGGGGCGCTCCCAGCCAGGATTGCCACCCTGAAGCCCGGCAGTTCCCTGGTCCGCGTCGAAGGCGTCATTGGCGAGGTGCCAAAACCCATCGACGGCCCGCCGGAAACCCCGCTGGCTGTCCTGAGAGTGAAGGTGGAGGAGTACAAGGATGAAGGCGGTTGGAGCGGGGCTGCCGACAAGACCCGCGCCGTCCCCTTCCTGCTCGGGGACGAGACCGGCTCTATCCAGGTCGACCCGCAGGGACTCGACCGCCATGCCCTCGGCCCGGCGCTGGCCGCTACATCCGCGGAAAGACTGGAAGCGGCGGCCATCCTGCTCGGGATCGCTCCGGCGGTCTTCATCGGGCAGACGCGCTCGCAAGTCTGGGAATTGCGCAGCGGCCAGCGGGTGACGGTCATCGGAACGGTGCAGCAATGCGATGTGGGAACCACCCTCGCCCGTGACAAGAAGGGCCCTTTCCTGGTCACACCGCTGCTGGGTAAGGAGGTCCAGGTCCAGACCGAACAGCAAGTGAGAACTTCCTGGGTCTACACCGCCATCCTGGGCATCCCCGGACTGCTCTTCCTGTGCTGTGGCCTGGTTTTCCTACTGACCGCCCTGTTCCGCATGGTCCAGCCACGATGAATCCCGGTTACAGGCACACACAATCGATCCCGTTCGTGCAGGAGTAAGTACAAGTCATGAAATTCCATCGCGAATGTATTTCCTGGATGCTGGTCCTGGTAATCGGGGCTGGCTGTGCCAATCCACAAGCAAGTGAACCGGCGCCGGTTCCATCGGCTTCAACGGAACCGCGCACCGCTGTTTTCGATGCGCTGGAGGATGATGTCCAGGCGCGCCCTGCGAATACCTCAACCTATGCCCCGGCCGCGCTGGGCGACATGTTGCCAACCGGTGGACAGGCGCGCACCGGCGAAACCGGCCGCGCCGCCCTCCTGTTGTCTCCGGAGATGTCCATTGTCCGCCTCGGGCCGGCGACCGGCTTCACCCTGACCGGACTTTCACCCCGGGCGGAGGATTTCTTCGCCAACCTGTGGCTGCAAGCGGGACAGTTATGGATCATCATGGCCGGCGGCTCGCTCGATGTGGAGACCCCGGTCGGGACGGCCAGTGTGCGCGGCAGTTACCTGGGCGTCTCGTTCGACCCTTATATGTTCCAGATGACAGCCACCTGCCTGGAGGGGGTTTGCAGCCTGGCGAACAGCCTGGGGACGACCGGCTTCGGCAGCGGCCAGGCGGCGGACATCCTCGGTCAGGGACAGGCCCCCGGTCCGGCGCGCCCGATGACGGAGGATGAGTACCTGCAGTGGCTGGATAATAACCCGGAGGCGGTTGACCTTCCGGCGCCGGCCATGTTCGGCTTGCCCTCCTTATACCCGGTGACCGTGCTGGAACCCGGCGCGGGCTGGCCGACCGCCCCGGCCGCCTTCCAGGTCACTTACCCCGACCCGTCCGGCGACAGCGAGAATTGTTTCTTCTCGTATCTCAAGATCCCCGATCCCTCCGCGGATATCATCGCCACCACGGTCACCGACCTGGGCGGGGAGTTCCTGGTGGTGGATGTGCTGGTCGAGGAATATTCCGACTCGGTCTATGATGTCTTCCTGACCCTCTACTGGTTGTCGCCCAATGCCTACGCCGACTACATGGCCGAGGTGACGCCGGACCTGGTCACATTGTTCAAACGGGACGCCACCGGCGAGGCGCCGCCTGCTCCCGGCGAGATAGCCCTGACCGGCCAGACCCTGGATGGATACCGTGTCTTCCGCTTTGTTGTTGCCAACATGTCGGATACGGTCTCCACGTTCATCATATCGCTCTTCCACCTGGAGCCCGAGCCGGATATCTGCGACCACCAGGATGAATCCCCGTAACCGGTGGGACCGCCCGCCCGCGCTGGGGATGCAAAAACGGAGGCCGCCACAGGCGCCTCCGTTTGCTATTTGTTGAGTAATCCCAGCCTATCCCAGGTCGCTCATCAGCGACATGGGCGCCACTGCCGCGCCGACGATCCCCGGCCCGGTGTGGACGCCCAGCACCGGCGAGATGCGCAGGATCTCGAGGCGCTTGATGTTCAGCCGCTTGCCCAGCATATCGGCCAGGGACTGGGCGCCATCGGTGAAGCGACCGTGCATCACGCTGACCCATAATTCGGTCCCGGCGTAGGTCTGGTGCAGGTGTTCGGTGATCGATTCGAGCGCCAGCGGGATGGTGCGCGCCTTACCGACAGTTGAATACTTGCCGTCGTTCTTGTCCACGTGGATGATGGGTTTGATCTTCAAGACCGACCCGAGCAGCGCCTGGACGCGCCCGATCCGCCCGCCGCGCGCCAGGTATTCCAGGGTCTCCAGGGTGTAGATCACTTCGGTGTTCTGGCGGATCTTGTCCAGCCGTTCGGTGATGGCGTCCAGGCTCCAGCCTTTGGCGGCGCCCTTGGCGGCTGCCAGCACCTGGAAACGTTGCCCCCCGGAGAGGGTCATCGAATCGACCACATTCACCACCTTTTCCTTGATCTGCCCGGCGCCGATGCGGGCGGAGTTGACCGTGCCGCTCAGGCCGGAGGAGACATGGATCGAAAGCACCTTCCCGGCGTCCGCCAGTTTGCCGTACAGGCTGGCGAATACGCCGCTCGAAGGTTGGGCGGTGGATGGGATCTCCGGCCGCATGGCTTCCAGCCGGTCGTAGAACTGGTCGGGTGTCAGGTCGGCGGAATTGACCTCGCCTTCCGGGAATTGGATGTAGAGCGGGGCTTCGATGATGCCAAGTTCATCCCGTTCTTGCGCCGGCAGGTCGGCGGCGCAATCTGTCACGATTTTCATTGGATTTTCCCTTCTCTGTTCAGGAATGGTTACGACGCCCTGATTATACAAGGGGATGGTGAGCGCCCGCTTACACATCACCTATCAGTTCGCTATCAAACGCAGCCTGGGTTACAATTACGCCGATGAGCATCCAACAGCCTGTCATCAGCAGCAACGGCGACCTCCGCTCCACCTGGGCCGAGGTCGATGTCACGCGCCTCGAACGGAACCTGGCCGCCATCCGCGCCCGCGTCGCCCCGGCCGGGGTGATGCTGGTGGTCAAGGCCAACGCCTACGGTCACGGCCTGAAGGAGGTTGCCTGCCGCATCGGCCCGCAGGCGGATTACCTGGGAGTGGCGGTGCTGGAGGAGGGCATCTACCTGCGCGAGGCCGGCGTCCGGACGCCGATCCTGGCGCTGGGAGGCATCTGGGGAGACCAGATCCCGGCCTACCTCGAACATGACCTGACCCTCACCGCTCCTTCGGTCGAGCGCCTGGAGCAGATCGACCAGGCCGCCGCCGCAACCGGCAGGAAGGCCAGGGTCCACCTCAAGATCGATACCGGCATGGAACGGATCGGGGTCCATTACTACAACGCCGGTTCCCTGCTCGAAGCAGCCCTGGGATGCAGCCATATCATTGTCGAGGGGATTTTCTCCCACTTCGCCAATGCCGATTCTGCCGACCTCTCGCACGCCCGGCTGCAACTGGAGCGTTTCGAAGAAGTCCTGCGTTTTTACGAGAAACGCAGCCTGCCCCTGCCCATGCGCCACATGGCGAACTCAGGCGCCATACTGCAACTGCCGGAGGCCAACTTCGACCTGGTGCGTCCCGGCATCCTGTTCTACGGCGTCTACCCCTCCGCCGAAGCCGCCCGCACGGTGCGGGTAGAGCCGGCGCTGGCCTGGAAATCGCGGGTGGTTTATTTCAAGGTTGTGCAGCCCGGCCACCCGGTCAGTTACGGTTCCACCTGGCAGTCGGATGCGCCAGTGCGGGTCGTTACGGTCCCGGTCGGGTACGGGGACGGCTACTTCCGCCGCATGTCGAACCAGGCGCAGGTCATCATCGGCGGCTGCAAATACCCGCAGGTCGGGCGCATCTGCATGGACCAGGTGATGGTCAACATCGGCTCGGCCTCGGCCTTCAACGGCGACGAAGTGGTCCTGGTCGGCGAGGCCGCCAGCGGCGAAAGGATCACGGTCGAAGACCTGGCCGGATGGGCAGGCACGGTCCCCTACGAGATCCTGACCAACATCAATACCCGCGTCCCGCGCATCTACCTGCCGGAGTGAACAAACCCATTTCTCGTGATGGAAAATACCCACAAGGAGCATCATTTGAAACGACGCCTGCGTGACTACCTGGCCCTCTTCCTGATCTCGGGTTCGATCGTCGCCCTCGACCAATGGACGAAAACCCTCGTGCGGGAGAACATCCCGCTCGGCGGCATCTGGATGCCCTGGGAATGGCTCCAACCTTATGCCCGCATCGTCCACTGGTACAACACCGGGGCTGCCTTCGGCCTGTTCAAGGACGGCAACCTGGTCTTCAGCATCCTGGCCATTGTTGTATCCATTTTCATCATCTACTACTTCCCGCGGGTCGAAGCCTCCGACCGCATGTTGCGCCTGGCGCTGGCCATGCAACTGGGCGGGGCGGTCGGCAACCTGGTGGACCGCCTGACGGTTGGCAAGGTGACCGATTTCATCTCCCTCGGCAACTTCCCGGTCTTCAACGTCGCCGACAGCAGCATCACGGTCGGCGTGGCGGTGTTGGCGCTCGGCGCCTGGCTCAAGGAACGCGCCGACCGCCGCAAGCAGATTATCGAACCCCCTCCAGTGGAAGGAGAAACCCCGGGTGGCTGATCGGCTGGAACGCTTCACCTTCCAGCAGGCGGGCAGGGAAAGGCTTGACATCTTCCTGGCTTCCTGCCTGCCGGAGTTCTCGCGCTCGCGATTGCAGGGATTGATCCGGGACGGTTTCGTGGCGGTCGACGGCAGCCCGGTCACCAAAGCGGGGCGGGACCTGGACCCGGGGGCGCGGGTCGAAGTGCGCATCCCGCCGCCGCAGCCGGCCGGCCTGCTGGCCGAGGCCATCCCGCTCGAGATCCTGTTCGAGAATGCCGACCTGCTGGTGGTCAACAAACCGGCCGGGATGGTGGTGCATCCCGCCCCCGGGCACGAACGCGGGACCCTCGTCCATGCCGTGCTGGCGCACGTCCCGGAACTCGAGGGCATCGGCGGGGAGGAGCGCCCAGGCATCGTCCACCGGCTGGACAAGGAAACCTCCGGCCTGATCCTGGTGGCAAAGAATGAACGGTCACACCGCTGGCTGCAGGAACAGTTCAAGGCACGCACTGTCGAAAAAACATACATTGCCCTGGTGGATGGACGGCCGCCGACCCCCTCCGGGCGGGTCGAAGCGCCGATCGGTCGCTCCACCAGCCATCGCAAACTGATGTCGGTCCTGCCGGAGGGC
>VGNO01000054.1 GCA_016865985.1 Chloroflexota bacterium
TCCCTCTCCCCGCGGGAGAGGGCTGGGGTGAGGGATGACTCCCCTCTCCCACTGGGAGAGGGGTCGGGGGTGAGGGATGACTCCCCTCTCCCACTGGGAGAGGGGTCGGGGGTGAGGGCACATCACCACGAAACCGCCGTCCACACCCTCAACACCGTCCTCCTCCCCGCCATGAAAGAAGTCGGCGACAAATTCGGCGCGGGCGAACTGATCCTGCCCTTCGTGCTCCAATCCGCCGAAGTGATGAAGAAGGCCGTCGCCCATCTCGAAACCTACCTCGAAAAAGTCGAGGGCGTGACCAAAGGCACGGTCGTCATCGCCACCGTCTACGGCGACGTGCATGACATTGGCAAAAACCTGGTGAAGACCATCCTCGCCAACAACGGCTACACCGTCATTGACCTCGGCAAGCAAGTCCCCGCCGAGACGATCATCACCAAAGCCGTGGAGGTCAACGCCACCGCCATCGGCCTCTCCGCCCTGCTGGTCAGCACCTCCAAGCAAATGCCGCTCATCGTCAACGAACTGCACCGCCGCGGACACCACATCCCCGTCCTCATCGGCGGCGCGGCCATCAACCGTCGTTTCGGGCGGCGCATCCTGCAAACAGAGGATGGCGGTTTTTACCAGGCGGGAGTCTTCTATTGCAAGGATGCCTTCGAAGGCCTTGAAACGATGGATATTCTCATCAACGCCGAACAACTTCCTGCGCTTATGGAGAAGAATCGCCAGGAATCCGAACTGGAACTTGGGCGCGTTACCCCCACCGTCCCGGAAACCGCCAGCCGCCAGCGGTCCAGTATCGTTCCAGCGCCGATCCCCCCGCCTGCGAAACTTGGATTCCGCATCGTGCGGGATATGCCGCTGGAAATGGTACTCAAGCATCTCAACATCAATGAGTTGTACCGCCTGTCTTGGGGCGCTAAGAATACGCACGGAAAAGAATGGACAAAATTGAAGCAGGAATTCGACTCACGGTTGGACAAGATGGCCAGGGCTGCGCTCCACGAGGGCTGGCTCAAACCCCAAGCCGTCTATGGCTACTTCCCCTGTCAATCCAACGGCGATGACCTCATCATCTACTCCCCCCTCCCCGCGGGAGAGGGGGCGGGGGTGAGGGATGAGTTGACTCGCTTCACCTTCCCCCGCCAAACCTTCGAAGACCACCTCTGCCTCGCCGACTACTTCGCCCCGGTCGACTCGGGTGTGCTGGATGTGGTCGCCTTCCAGGTGGTCACCGTCGGGCAGGAGGCCACCGCCCGTTTCGACAAATTCCAGGCCGAGGGCAGCTACTCCGAGGGCTATTTCACCCACGGACTCGCCGTCCAGACCGCCGAAGCGACTGCGGACTATCTCCACAACTACATCCGCCGTGAACTCGGTATCGGCGAAAATCAGGGAAAACGCTATTCGTGGGGCTATCCCGCCATCCCCGAACTCGAAGACCACCGCAAAGTCTTCGACCTCCTGCCCGTGGAAAAAGAACTCGGCATGTCGCTCAGCCCAGCCTGCCAGTTGATCCCAGAACAGTCCACTGCCGCCATCATCCTCCACCACAAGGATGCGAAGTATTTTACAGTGGGAGAGAGTCGCGTGGAGCAACTGCTCAAGTAGGATCTGATGCTCCCATGAAAAAAATCCTCCGCTCAGAGTACCTTCCCGTCCTGCTTCTGATTGCCGTCAACCTCGTGGTGGGAACGTTGACACTGTCCCATTACGGCGAGACCTGGGATGAACAGAACTATTACTTCTATGCCGACCAGTCCCTGAAAGCCTACGCCGGGTTGTTCCAGCCGGGGTTCATCCCGACATTCGACCCAACTCTCCGGTACTATGGGCCGGTTTTCACCATGCCGGCCGTCCTGCTCTGGCGCGCCTTCCCAGGTATCGTCATCTCCGATTTCCAGCACGCCATCAACTGGCTGGCCTTCCAGGCTGCCCTGGTCACATTCTACCTGCTTGCCCGTCGCTGGCTGGATGGCTGGGCTTCCTTCGGCGCCACCCTGCTGCTGGCCGCCCAGCCCCTGTTGTGGGGGCACGCCTTCATCAATCCGAAAGATACACCTTTCATGGCCGGTTTCCTGGCCTGCATCTACTCCGGCCTGAAAATGGTCGACGCGTTGGACAATATGGATTCCCCTCCACCCGGGCCGGAGCGGTTCACGACCGATATCCTGCGCCGGGACCTGGCAGCCCTGCGGCCATCCACCCGCCGCCTGTTGGCCGTGCTCACCGCCGGCGGAATCCTGGCTGCGGCCGCCCTGGCATTCCTGCTCAACGCCGCCTGGCCCGAAATCCCACCGGCCTTCCGCGACGACGCCTCCGCCGCCGAGCTCACGATCTACCTGCGCGGACTGGCGGCGCAACTGCGCGGGCTGTCGTTCCTTGCCCTGTTCACCTGGCTCATACTGCGCTGGCTGGCGCTGGCGCGCCTGCCTTTCACCCGCGCCGCTCTGACTGGCGAGGCATCGGCCTACATCCGGAGCGTCTGGCGCTGCCTGCGCCATCCGGCAATCTTCATTGCCGGCCTGCTGCTCGGGCTCAGCCTGTCCATCCGCCTGCTGGCTTTTGCGGCCGCGGCGTTGGTCGGGCTCCTGCTCTTCCTGCGCCACCGGGCGGACTTCCTCCCCGCCCTGACCGCCTACGGCCTGGTGTCGCTGCCGGTCATGTATATCACCTGGCCTTACCTGTGGCAGGAACCGCTGGTGCGCTTCCTGGTTGCGCTGCGGGTGATGGCCAACTTCCCGTGGCCGGGCAGGACCCTGTTCGATGGGACTTATTACTCCCCGGAGATGCTGCCAAACCATTACCTGCCCACCATCTGGGGCATCCAGTTGACCGAACCGCTGCTGGCCCTGGCGCTGCTTGGGCTGCTCTGTTTCATGGTCCTTGCATGGCGGCGACGCCTGGGGCGGGATCTGGGTCCCGTCATCAGCCTGTGGCTCCTGCTCCCCCTGTCGGCGATCCTGCTGGCCGGGCCAAGTCTATACGATAACGCCCGCCAGTTGTATTTCATCCTGCCCCCGCTCTTCCTGCTGACCGGGCTGGCGCTCCAGGCTCTTTTTGGCTGGATCCGGCACAAGGTCCCGCGCGCCGCGCTACTTCTCCTGGCAGCCCTGCCCGGCTGGATCGGCATCGCCTCGCTCCATCCCTATCAATACATCTACTACAATCGCCTGGTGGGTGGGACAACATCCGTGGAACGCCGCTTCGAACTGGACTACTGGGGCTTATCCTACCGGGAGACGGCGGCCTACCTGAATGCGGAACTATCACAAGGCGCCCGGGCGCTGGTCATCGGCCCCGAAGCCAGCCTGTGGCGCTTTACCCGGCCGGATATCCAGGTCGTGGGAGAGGCCGAAGCCGGGGATCTGCCTGTCCCGTTCCACCTCGTGACCCTCACCCGCAACGATGCCGACCTGTTATACTTCCCCGACGCGCCGGTCATTTTTAGTGTAGAACGGCAGGGCGCGACCTTATCCGTAGTGAAACTAATCGAAGAGAGGCAACCATGACCGGTTTTCTTGAACGTATCCAGGCCGGGACGCTGGTCTCCGATGGCGCCATGGGTACCGTGCTGCACTTGCGCGGCGCCAGTTTCGACCGCTGTTTCGACGAACTCAACCTTTCCAACCCGGCGTTGGTGGCCGAAGTGCACCGCGAATACATCGAGGCGGGTTCCGACATCATCCAGACCAATACCTTCGGCGCCAACCGCTTCAAACTTGCCCGCCACGGCCTGGAGGACATGGCGGGGGAAATCAACCGCGCCGGGGTGGAACTGGCGCGCCGCGCTGTGGCCGCCTCCTACAAGGATGTGTTGATCGCCGGCGACATCGGGCCGCTGGGTGTGCGCATCGCCCCGTTCGGGCGCGTCCAGCCCGGAGAGGCGCGCCAGGCCTTTGCCGCCCAGGCGCTCGCGCTGGCCGAAGCCGGGGCCGGCCTGTTCATCATCGAAACCATGAGCGACCTATACGAAGTGCGGGAGGCGGTCGCCGCCGTGCGAGCAGTCGCGCCTTCCCTGCCGGTGATCGCCTCGATGACCTTTACCCGCGATGACCGCACCCTGCTGGGCGACGTCCCGCTCAAAGTGGCGCAGGCGCTGGCGGAAACCGGCGCCGATGTGATCGGCGTCAACTGCTCGGGAGGCCCGGCACAACTGCTGCGACTGTTGCGCCAGATGCGCCAGGCGGCGCCGCAGGCGCGCTTTTCGGTCATGCCCAATGCCGGCTGGCCCGAGCAGGTCGGCGGGCGCATCATGTACCCCGCCGACCCGGAATACTTCGGGGAATACGCGCTTGCCTTCTGCCAGGCCGGCGCAAGCGTGATCGGCGGCTGCTGCGGTACGACTCCACAGCACATCGCCGCCATGCGCAAGGCGCTCGACCAGTATCCCGATGGCTGCAACCCGTCCACCCTCGACCTATCCCTGCCGCTGGAGACCGAGGAGGGCGAGCCAGTGGCCGAAGCCCCTTCGCAACTGGCACAAAGACTGGCTGCCGGGAAGTTCGTCATGGCGGTTGAAATGGACCCGCCGCGCGGCCTCTCGGCCCATAAACTGCTGGCCGGCGCCTCCCTGCTAAAGGAAGCCGGCGCGGATGTGATCAACGTGGCCGACAGCCCGATGGCGCGCATGAGGATGTCGGCCTGGGCGGTCTGCGACCTCGTCCAACGCCAGATCGGGATCGAGACCACCCTCCACTTCCCGACCCGCGGCCGCAACCTGCTGCGCGTCCAGGGCGACCTGCTGGCGGCGCACGCCATCGGCCTGCGCAACGTCTTTGTGGTGATGGGCGACCCGACTGCCATCGGGGATTACCCCGAGGCGATGGACAATTACGACCTGGTGCCCTCCGGTTTGATCAAACTCATCAAGCAGGGATTCAACGCCGGCCTCGACCACTCCGGCGCTTCCATTGGGCAGCCGACCCAGTTCTTTGTCGGGGCGGCGCTCAACCTGTGCCCCCCGGACCCGGAACAGGAGATCAAGAACCTGCGCCGGAAATTGAAGGCTGGGGCCGATTTCTTCCTGACCCAGCCGATATACCGGGCGGAGGATGGGTTGCATTTCCTGGAGCGATACGCCGCCGCCCACGGGGAACTGGAGAAGCCGGTCCTGGCGGGCATCCTGCCGCTGGTGAGCGTGAAGCACGCCAATTTCCTCAACCACGAAGTGCCGGGTATATCGATCCCCCCTGAGGCGATTGCCCGCATGGAAGCCGCCGGCGAACAGGCGGCGCAGGTCGGCGTGGAACTGGCAGTGGCCCTGGTCCGGCAGGTCAAATCCTGGGCGGGAGGCATCTACATCATGCCCCAGTTCCACCGCTATGACCTGGTGGCGGAGATTGTGGAGAGCGTGAAGGGGTAGAGACTCTGGGAACGATCCGACCTTCTACTGCTTCTTGTATAAATATCTGAACTGGAACTAACAAGAATCAGGCATCTCGTGCAGTATTTGGTTCGTCTATTTTCGCAGTACCCTGTAAGTATAGATGCCTTTGGAGGTCGGGGCTGATCGGTCCTCCATCCATGTAGTCGAGCGGGTGCGGGACCAGGCCGGGCAGGCTCTGCGGGGTTTTCCCACATGGGCCTACGCCACTTCAGCGATCAGGACGCCGAAACGATCCACCTGTATTGCATCCAGCGCCATGCTCCGGGGGGGCCTGCCGCTGGTGAAAAGCAACTGCATTTCCCGATAGGGCAGGTTACTGAAATCCAGGAGGTCCGGCTGGTCCGAAAAGTTCAACACCACCAGGCAGGTCTGGGAATCCGCCCGGCGCAGGAAGGCCAGGCAGGTTTCGCTATTCTCCTGCAGGGGCAGGTAATCCCCCTCCAACAGGGCGGGATTGGACTTGCGCGCTGCCAGCATCTCCTGGTAGAAGGTCCATAGCGAGGCCGGGTCGACACGCTGGTCTGCCACATTCACGCCCTTTGCAAAGTCCGGGTTGACCGGCAGCCACGGCGCTACTCCCGCCGGGCAGAAACCGCCGTTCGGGGCGTCCTGCCATTGCATCGGTGTGCGGCATTTGTCGCGCGTCTGGCGGGCGGCGTTATGGAGTGCCTCGGCCGGGTCCACGCCCAGTTTTTCGACCGCTTCGCGATAGTACCAGGTTGCCAGCGTATCCTTGAATTGGGAAATATCGGTCAGGTAGAAATCGGTCATGCCGATCTCTTCCCCGTTGTAAAGGAAAGGCGTCCCTTTCAACGCCAGGACGGTCGCCAGGGACAGGCGCGCCAGTTCCCGGTCGTGCTCGCCATCCCCGTAGCGGTTGTGGATACGGGGGCTGTCGTGATTGCCAAGCGTGTTGCACGGCCAGGCCTGCGGCGAGACCTTCGCCAGCGCCGCCAGCCGCTCGGCCTGATTACGGCGGATGTGCGCCGGGGTCAGGCGGTCGGCGCGCATCAACGGGAAGTTGAAGACCATGTGCAGTTCATCCTTCCCGTCCCCCATGTAGTTCACATCGTCGTCCTCGCCGACCAGCATCCGGTCGCCGTCGTATTCATCCAATATGGAACGCAGTTCCTTCATCAGGTCGTGGACGCCGGGCCGGCCGTACTGGTACTGGAACATTTCCCGCCAATAGTCACCGACCTGTTTGCGCTCGGCATCGGTTTTGGCGCGGTCGGAGGCCAGGCGCATTTCCGCCAGGGTCAGCGGGACAGGGTGGTCGGGCATATCCGGGTGTTCGTAGATCGTGCCGATGGCATCCAGGCGGAAGCCATCCACGCCCAGGTCAAGCCAGAAGCGGGCGGCGTCCCACATGGCCTGTTTCACCGCAGGATTCTGCCAGTTCAAGTCGGGCTGCTGTTTCATGAAGTAATGGTAATAGTACTGGCGACGCTCCGGCGCATAGGTCCAGGCCGGGCCGTCGAAGCAGGACTGCCAGTTGTTGGGGACCCCCTCCCGACCTCCCACATTTCTGCCGTTCGAAACGGGGGAGGCGTCCCGTAGGGACGGAGGGGGTAAGGGGTCCATCCACACATACCAGTCCGCTTTTGGGTTGTCGCGGCTGGACTTCGACTCCAGGAACCAGGCATGTTCATCGGAGGTGTGGTTCAGCGCCAGGTCGAGGATGACCCGCAGCCCGCGCCTGTGGGCTGCTTCGAGGAATGTCTTGAAATCCTCCAGCGTGCCGTACTCCGGGGCGACGGAGGTGTAGTCGGAAATATCGTAGCCGCAGTCCCACATCGGGGAGGGGAAATGCGGCGAGAGCCAGAGGGCGTCCACGCCCAATTCTTTGAGGGTGTCGAGTTTCGCAGTCATGCCCATGAAGTCTCCAATGCCGTCGCCGTTCCCATCGGCGAAGGATCGGGGATAGATCTGGTAGAAGACCGCGGTTTGCCACCATTTGAGGGTCATGGTTCGCTCCATCTGCATTGGAATTGGCGGGTAGTATAGCAGAAAAAATCCTCCCGCTGGCGAGAGCCAGTGGGAGGATACACATCCATCGCAGCCCGGTTACCAGATGCCGGGGAATAAGCGGTAACGCACCTTCGTTGCATACGCCCGGTACCCCTCCAGTTCATCCTGGAGCGTACGGTCTTCAAGCGTTGTACGCACGATGAAGCCCGCGCCAAGCAACGCCACCGGGATCCAGGTCCAGAACGCGCCGAGCATCAACGGAGCGGCCAGGTTACTGAGCAGTCCCCCCAGGTATCCGGGGTGGCGCACCAGCCGGTAAGGTCCGGCGCTCACAACCGTATGGCCGCGTTCCTTCTGGATGCGTACCACGGCTGAAAAGAAACGGTTCTCGACGAAAGCCCAAATGGACAGGAGATATCCGAGCAGGACGCCTGCCAGGCCCACAACCTGCCATGCGAGGGATGGAGGCGGCGTCCAGCCGAAGCGCACATCGAGACCAGCCACCAGCATCATCACCCACGGGCCGACCACGGCAACGATGACGACCAGGACTCGGTCCCAGGGCTTGGCATCTTCCTTACCGAGCGAAGCGGCTCGTTCTGCCAGCATATCGGGATTCTTGCGGGCAACCAGCGCCCTCCCGGCCAGCGAGGCCGCCAACGCCAGGCCCACGTACAACCAGCCCATCAACCAATCCGGCTTGCCGCTGACGCCGATCAGGATGGCGAAAGGCAGGAACAGGTAGAGCGCAGCACGGATGATGAGGGTGGGTTTGATGCTTGGTTTCATCTAGTCAATCCAGCCACTGGAACAACTGTATTTCAGCCCATCCGGCGCGGTGACGATATTCGGCCAGACTTCATCGTTGATGGCGTACCCATCCAGTTCACCCTGCACCGATTCGAGGGCGGCTCCTCCCCAATAGTCCGCCAGGTGGAACGAGCGCCAATCCTCCCAGGAAACCGTCCGCTGCCCATCGGCGGCGATGCAAGCCAGCGCCGCGCCGACCGCGTGTTGTGTCGCATCCGACAGGGATGGGGACTGGTAGAGGTCCACCAACGCCGGGACCGAATCGGCTGAGAGCGTTGCCAGGTAGCCGACATCCAGGTCCTCCCCCTCCACCGCCCGCGCCACATTCTGGCGGACGATGAAGGCGTCCACATTGAGCAGGCTGAGGGTGACGGCAAAGCCGATGGCAGCCAGCAGGGCGGCATTGGCGAACAGGCGGGTGCGCCGCAGGATGTCGAGCACAACAACGACTGCCAGGAGCAGGCCAAGCCAGAACATGAAGAAGTGAGTATAGGCCCGCAGGCGGGAGAAACCGTAGGCGGCTTCGTAGAGCGCCAGGCGCTGGAAGGCCGAGAACAGCATCACCCCGACCAGCACCACCAGGGCGATCCCCAGGCCGGAGAAACTCCAACGCTGGACCGGGGAGGCGCGGCGGGTGATGCCGCTCAGACCGAGGAACAGCAGCAGGCTGAAGAAGGCCACCGCCACCAGTTCGCCAAAACCGCGCCGGGCGTATTCGGAATAGGTATAACCTTCGAGGTTGATGTTGGCCTGCCCGCCGAAAAAGTATTGGAACTGGATGCCGACGAAGACGGCAAAGAGCGCCACCACGCTGCCCAGCACGATGGTCGATTCGGTGAATCCCAGGAAGGCCGGGACGAGCGGCTTGTCGGGGCTGGTCACATTCTCCTCCTGGCTCTTCAAGGCGGCATGGAGAAAGATGCCGGCCAGCAGGTACGCGCCAAGGAGGATGTAGATGGCGCGGAAGATGTATTCGGATAGTTTTTCGAGGCGGAAGAGTTGGATGAAATCATCCAGCCGCTGGGCAAATACCAGGTCGGCCGAGGAGAGCAGGGCTGAAAATACCACCAGCGTCGGGAGGGCGATCAGGACGCCGCGCAACACCGGCCAGACGCGGCGCAGTCCGCCCGGGGTCCCTGCCGCTGCCCGTTGGCGGCGGGTTTCCGAAATGAAACCGACCGGGCGCGAAAGGGCGCTGCCCGCCAGCCGGATGAAGCCGCCCAGGTAGTCTGACAGGGCATATTCCAGCCAGCGGCCGCCGCTGTAGGTCAGCGCCAGCGCCGCCAGCCAGAAGAGGGTCAGGAAGACGGACAGGAAGACGGTGAACGGCTCCTGCCGGATGAAGGTGATCGCCGAGAAGAACAGGATCGGCAGCAGGAGCAGGAGCGACTTCCAGGATGGCTTCTTCCCATCGATGTAGAGAACGATGAATCCGCCCGCCAGGCACAGGACGACATAGATGGCAAAGGCAAGGGCAGGCGAGTGTTTCCAGAAAAGGAAATCGAAGGCCCAGCCGAGGAAGATGGCAGCCAGCCAGAGGATATGGGGTCGTTTTTGCATAGGAACCTCCTGAAGAGTTTTGTCCAGAATAGCCGGGCGAGGCTTGCGGAAACTATCAAAATATTGCAGGGCATATCGGGTTTCGGATATTGACACGTAAAATGAAACGTGCGATACTACAGGCAGCCAGGGGGCGGACCATCGACCTGCCATCCTTATAGAAGAGGAGGTGGTGCCCAAAATGGATAGTAGTATGAACCGAAGCGCTGCGGCATCCCTCCTCGCTCTGCGATAGAGATGCCGTAGCGCGAACAGGAGGACCGTCCGGAAGGGCGGTCTTCCGCTTTAACCTCTACTCCCTCACCCCTGCATCCCTCTCCCAGTGGGAGAGGAGACGGGGGTGAGGGGCTCATCCCCAAACGCGATCCCCAGCCCGCGGGCAGTGATGACAGCGTCCCCGTTCACGTCCACGCGCTTGGGGACAGCCAGCGCATCCTTGAGGGCGACCGATTCGATCCGGGCGTTCTTCAGCGAAACCATCTGCCCGAACCCGCCCTCGGCGGCCAGGCGGACCGCCGCCGCGCCGTAGCGGGTCGCCAGCCAGCGGTCGAAAGCGGTCGGTGTGCCGCCGCGCTGGACATGACCGAGCACGGTGACGCGCGCCTCGAAACCCTGTTCCTCGACGTAACCGCCGACCAGGTGCCCCACCCCGCCCAGGCGCGGGACATAGACCGCGTCCCCGGAACGGGAATAGACCTGGGCCCCGCCTTGTGGACGGGCGCCTTCCGAGACGCAGATGATGCTGAAATAGGTGCCGCGCTCCGCCCGCTGGCGGATCTTGGCGGCGATCGCTTCGAAGCGGAACGGGATCTCCGGGATCAGGATCACGTCCGCCCCGCCCGCCACGCCGGAGTGCAGGGCGATGAAACCGGCATCCCGTCCCATCAGTTCCAGCACCATCACCCGGTGGTGGGCTTCGGCGGTGGTATGCAGGCGGTCGACCGCCTCGGTGGCGATCGTCAGGGCGGTATCGAAACCGAAGGTGATCTCCGTCCCGCTGATATCGTTATCGATCGTCTTGGGGACGCCGATGACCGGTACGCCTTTATAGTGCAGTTCGTCGGCGATATGCAGCGTGCCGTCGCCGCCGATGACGACCAGGGCGTCCAGGCCGAGTTCATGGATGGCGTCCACGATCTCGTCGGAGACATCCTCCACTACTTCCACCCCATTCCGCACGACCTTGCGGGCGAAAGGATTGCCGCGGTTGGCCGTGCCGAGGATCGTCCCGCCGCGCGGCAGGATGCCGCGCACATCCGACAGGCCGAGCGGGATGATGCCGCCGGGAGAGGCAAAGCCGTCGTACCCATCGCGCGCCCCGACGACCTCGCAGCCATAGACCTGGATGGCGGTCTTGACCACCGCCCGGATGACTGCATTCAAACCCGGGGCGTCGCCGCCGCCGGTAAGGACCCCGATCTTGCGCATCGCTGTACTCCTTTCTGCAAAGATTATAGCCCGGTTCGGGACAATTGGCGCGGCCACTCCCCGCCACCGCTCCCCTGCCGCATCCGAATGGGGGAAGCGCCGTATATCCAATTGCATTGCGCTTCCTGGATAATAACCCTATAATTGGGCCACCATGCAAACCATCAAAACCGCACGGCCTGCATCCATCTCCAGGATCCTCGTGATCCTGGCTTTCTTACTGGTGACCACCGGCTGGCTGCTGACCACCCCCGCCGGGCTGCTCGGAAAAGCCGATGCCCTCGGCTACGCCGTCTGCCACCAGATCGACGAGCGCTCCTTCCACATCGGCGAACGCGCCCTCCCGCTCTGCGCCCGTTGCAGCGGCATGTTCCTGGGCGCTTTCCTGGGACTCGGCTACCAGGCAGCCGTCTCGAAGCGGCGCGGCGGCGCGCCGCACTGGGCCATCATCGCCGCCCTGGGAGCGATGGTGGCCGCCTTCGCCGTGGACGGGTCGAACTCGTACCTGTACCTTATCAAGGAAGTGTACCCCGGCCTGTTCGAGCAATTGTCGAACCTGTACGTCCCCAGCAATACCCTGCGCCTGTTCACCGGCACCGGGATGGGACTGGGGATCGCAGCGGCCCTCTTCCCGGCCTTCACCCAGACCGTCTGGGCCGACTGGAAAAAGGAACCCGCCCTGGATGGCTGGAAATTCCTCGGCCTGGTCGGGCTGGCGGCCGCCCTCGACCTGCTGGCGCTGACCGAAAGCCCGATTGTGCTCTACCCGGTAGCCTTCATCAGTTCGGGCGGCATCCTGGTCATCCTGACCCTCGTATTCTGCGTGGCCTGGGTCAGCCTGATGAACCAGGAGAATACATTCAACGGCATCCGCCAGTTATGGCTGCCCCTGCTGGCCGGCCTGACCATTGCCCTGATCCAGGTCTTCGCGATCGACATGCTGCGGCTGTGGCTGACCGGCGCCTGGGGCGCCATCCCGCTGGGCTGATAATTTTTCTGGAGGCAAGATGGAACTACTGACTGGAATACTCTCCGCTTTCGGCCTGTCCGCCAGCGCCGGTTTGAACGCCTACATCCCGCTGCTGACGGTGGGCGTCATCGCCCACTACACGGATTGGATCGAACTCCAACCGCCCTGGGACACGCTTGCCAACCCCTGGGTATTGATCGTGATCGGCCTCCTGCTCATCGTCGAGATGCTGGCCGACAAGATCACGGCCGTCAACCACATCAACGATGTCATCCAGACCGTCTTCCGCCCGGCGGCCGGGGCAATCGTCTTCGCCGCCAGCGCCCAGGTCATCACCGATGTCCACCCGGTCATCGCCCTGCTGGCCGGCCTGCTGGTGGCCGGGAGCGTGCATGCCGTCAAGTCGGGGGCGGTCCGCCCGGCGGTCACCGCCACCACCGGCGGGGCCGGCAACGTCCCGGTCAGCATCCTGGAGGATGTGGTTGCCACCGTCCTGTCCGTTCTGGCGGTCATCCTGCCGGTCCTGGTCGGTATGTTCGCCGTGCTCCTGGCGGCGCTGGTAATTTGGTGGTTGTGGAAGCGTGCCGCAGCCCGAAAACAGGTGTAAAATATCGACACAAGACGGCCCAAGGAAGGAGAACCCATGACAGCAGTTCCCGCACCCCAACAGGGACAAAGCCAGGCGGATTTCATCCGTGAAATTGGATTACCCATCTACCAAGGCCGGGGCTGGCTCAAGTTCCTTGGCATCCTTTCCATCATCGGGGGTATCGGCCAGGCCCTGTCCATCGTGGGGATCCTGTTTGCCTGGCTGCCGATCTGGCTGGGCGTTTTGCTGATGCAGGCTGCAGCCGGGGCTGAGAACGCGCAGTTGACCGGGCAGAAGTATGAACTGGTGCGCGCCCTGGGCGGCATCAAGACCTACTTCGTCATCAATGGCGTGCTGGCGCTGCTGGGTATAATATTCGCCCTGCTATCGATCTGTGTTGCGTTCGTCCTGCCCCTGCTTGGGCTGACCCTCATCCCACCTGAGTATTTCGACCCGCAGTATTACCTGCCCTGAACCTGGATAATCGACACCGGGCCTGGCAAGAGCAGGTCGTTTCCGTATCCATTCTTCTTTACCCGTTCAAAAGGAGGTAGTAAACGATGGAAAGTAGTCCGTATTCCGCACCCCGCAACAGCGCCATGGCCATCATCAGCCTGGTGGGGGGCATCCTGGGCTGGACCTTCCTGCCCTTCCTCGGTTCGCTGGTGGCGATCATCACCGGCCACATGGCGAAGAGCGAGATCAACAAGAGCAACGGGATGCTTACCGGCGGCGGCATGGCAACCGCCGGCCTGATCCTGGGCTACGCAGCGGTCGTCATTGGGTTGTGCGCCCTCTGCCTGGGCATTGTCCTGCCGCTGGTGTTCGGCGTCTCCCTGCTGCCCTTCCTGGAAAGCGGGTACTACTAGATCGAAATCGTCCCTGACGGAGGAGAAAAAATGACCGAAGACCTGAACACCCCCCTCGAAACGACCGATGTCCCGCCCCCGCCCAAGAAGAAGAATACCGGCCTGATCATCGGCATTGTGGTGGCAGTCGTATTGTGCTGCTGCTGCATCGGCGCCATCGGCCTGGGTTGGGCCTTCTGGCCCAACATCCAGTATGCCCTCGGCCTGTACTAGTCGAACGAAAACCCCGCTCACAGGAGCGGGGATTTTTTATCCCATATCCCGCCGAAAGGCCTGCTGCAGTTCAGCCAACGCGGCGCAGGCCTGGCGGCGTGCAGCCTCGTCCAGTTCCAGTCCGTCGAATTCATCTTCATCCAGCACGGTCTGTTTGCCGTCCGTGGACACCCACAGGTCGAGCGCCAGGTCAACGTAGGAGACAGAGCCTTCGGAAACCACCGCCGGCCGGCCGATATTGCAATACCAGCCCTTGACCTGACCGTCATCCCGGTCGTGGATCTCGAAAATATTGTACCAGCGCCCGGTATAGAAAGTCTCAACGAAGCGATCGCCCTGTTTCAGGAGCGTTCCCTGGAAGGGCGTATCCGGATGGTCGAAGAGCGCCTCCAGCGCCACCGCATCCGGCTCGCGGCGCAACACCCGCCCTTCGTACTGCCAGGCGATAGTCCCATCCAGGCTCAATTTGGAAACGGTCACCGGGTCGCCGGCCTTCATCCCAGGCATTCAACCACCTGGAAAGAGACCGTGACCAACTCCCCTTCGTTCACCGGTCGCGCCAGGCGCGCCACCAACCCGTTCTCGAGGGTGACGCGGAAATGGTCTTTCTGGAAAATGACATCGGCCGCGCGGCCGCTGGCGCAGTTCGCGCCGTCCCCGGCCAGGTCGGCCTCCGGGCGGACCAGGAGCGACACTTCCCGCCCCGGGGCGTGGGCATGGCCGCAGGCCGGGCGCCAGGTCCCAGCCGCCGTCTCCACCCGCCCGTCCGGGGCGACCGTCCCGGCCAGGACATTGCCCAGGCCGAGGAAGCGCGCCGTCCAGGCGTCCACCGGGCGCGCCGCCACCTCCGCCGGGGTCCCCTGCTGGACGATCCTCCCTTCGTGCAGCAGGATGACCCGCCCGGCCAGGGCAAAGGCCTCCTCCTGGTCGTGGGTGACGTAGAGCGCCGGGACGCCCGTGGCGCGCAGGATCGCCCGGAGGTCGCCCAGCAACTGTTCACGCAGGGAACGGTCGAGGGCGCCCAGGGGTTCGTCGAACATCAGCAGGCGCGGGCGCGGCGCTAGGGTGCGCGCCAGCGCCACCCGCTGCTGCTCGCCGCCGGAGAGGTCGGTCACGCGGCGGCCGGAGAATTCCGCCAGCCCCACCTGTCCCAACCCCTCCGCCACGCGGCGCGCCGTCTCGGCTTTGGGCAGGCGCTGCATCTTCAATCCAAAAGCCACATTCCCGGCGACGGTCAGGTGCGGGAAGAGGGCGTAGTCCTGGAACATGAGGCCGAAATTGCGCTTATGGGCAGGGACCTGCGCCAGGCTCTCCCCGTCCCAGCGCATGTCGCCGCCTTCAGCCTCCTCCAGCCCGGCCAGGATGCGCAGCAGGGTGGACTTGCCGCTGCCGGATGGACCGAGCAGGCCGAGCGTCTCGCCGGCCCGGACGGTGAACGAGATGCCCGCCAGGAGCGGCCTGCCTTCGTACGATTTCCGGATCTGGATGGCTTCGAGCATGTTACGGGTTTTATACACCAATATCGCCCGGCGCGCCAGATGCAGGCGGCGGCCGTGGCGCCCGCAGGGCTT
>VGNO01000055.1 GCA_016865985.1 Chloroflexota bacterium
AAGTGTGACTTCGTTGGTGGATTCCTGATCCTGTAAACAACTCTCCCCGTGCTGACCGGCATGGGGAGTTTTCCATCACGGCCTGGCTTGCCCGGAGTGGACCATGAAGAGAAAGCGCCCTTCGATCAATGTGCTCGAATACAACCGCTATGCCTGGGATGTCCAGGCGGCGCACGGTAATAAGTTTACCATCCCGGTCGGGCCGGCGGTGATCGCAGCCGCCCGGCGTGGGGAGTTTTCGGTGTTGTTGACCGAGACCCGGCCAGCGCCGCGGGACTGGTTCCCCATGGATTTCACCGGCCTGGACCTGCTCGGGCTGGCCTGTGGCGGCGGGCAGCAGGGACCGGTCTTCGCCGCCCTCGGCGCCAATGTGACCATCTTCGATAATTCCCCGGCGCAACTGGAGCGCGACCGGCAGGTGGCCGAACGGGAGGGGCTGTCCATCCGCACGGTGGAGGGCGACATGCGGGACCTGTCCGTTTTTCCTGATGCCAGTTTCGACCTGGTCTTCCACCCGGTCTCGAACGTCTTCTGCCCGGAGGCGCCCCCCGTCTGGCGCGAAGCCTGCCGGGTGCTGCAGCGCGGCGGCCTGCTGCTGGCGGGGATCGCCAATCCGATCTACTACCTGTTCGGGACGATGCTGGAGGACCAGCAGACGCTGACCGTGCGCTATCCGGTTCCCTATTCCGACCTCGAGTCGTTGACCCCGAAGGAACTCCAGGCCTGCCTGGAGCAAGGGACGCCGCTCGAGTTCGGGCATACCCTCACCGACCAGATCGGCGGCCAGACCGATGCCGGTTTCGCCATCACCGGCTTCTACGAGGATATCTGCCCAGATTCACCCATCAGCAAATACCACCCATCCTATATCGCCACCCGGGCGGTGAAGTTGTAGCGGGATCCACCTAAATCCATTCCTTTTCCACGGCACGGACATAAACATTTTCAATGAATGATGAAAAATCTCCCGGCGCTCGAACCGCCGGGAGAATGCTTACTATCCACTGTTACCTGCTCACTGTCCCTTCGCTGCTTCTTCCAACATCTTGGTCGTCAGGGACTTGGGGCGTTCGATGGGCTGGCCGAGGGCGCGTGCCCAGACGGCATTCGCTGTCACGCCCAGGGCGCGGCCGACGCCGAAAAGGACGGTGTAGAAATCGAACTCGCGCACGCCGTAGTGGTATTGCAGGGCGCCGGAGATGGCGTCCACGTTGGGGGCCGGGTTCTTGGCTTTGCCCTGTTCCTTCAATACCTGTGGGACAACATCGAAGACCAGGTCCGCCAGGCGCACCAGTTCATCCTGCGGGAAGTGTTTCCTGGCATATTCCATCTGGGCGGTGAAGCGCGGGTCCGGGACGCGCAGCACGGCATGCCCGTAGCCGGGGATGACCTTGCCGCTGTCGAGCGTATCCCAGGCGAACTTGTAGAGTTCCTCGCGGGAGGGCACGCCGCCGAACTTCTTGTGGACATCCAGCAGCCAGCCGAGACATTCCTGGTTGGCCAGCCCGTGCAGGGGACCTGCCAGGCCGTTCAACCCGGCCGAGAAAGCGTAGTAGATATCGGACAGCGAGGATGCCACCAGGTGGGTGACGTGGGCGCTGACGTTGCCGGATTCATGGTCGGAGTGAAGGATGAAGTAGAGCCGCGCCACATCCTCATAGGTTTTGTCCTTGACGCCGATCATATGCGCAAAATTGGCCGCCCAGTCCCGTTCCGGGTCCGGGTGGGGGACGATCCCGTTGCGGTATTTCAGGCTGTAAATGAAAGCCGCGATGCCGGGCAATTTGGCGGTGAGGTTCAGGCTGTCCTCCAGCATCGGCAGCCAGTATTCATCCTTCTTCATCCCCTCCTCGTACCTGCGGGCAAACACGGACGAGGATTGCAGCGCCAGGACTGCCTGCGATAACAACTGCATCGGGTGTGCCTGGGGCGCCAGGGCGCGCAGCATGTCGAAGACGTGCTGCGGCACGACGCTGCGCGCCTTCCATTCATCCTCGACCGCCAGCGCCTGCTCCGGGTTTGGGGTCTCGCCCACCAGCAGCAGGTAGTACAGGCCGCCCACGTAGGGCATGTCGCCGCCTTCCGGCCTCGGCAGCAGTTTCAATGCTTCGGGGATGGAATAGCCGCGCAGGCGGATGCCCTCCGCCGGGTCGACATAGGAAATGTCGCTCACCAGTCCCTTGATGTCGCGCATCCCGCCGTAAACCTGGCTGATCGTGACCCGGTCGATGACGGTTTCCCCGTGTTCCTTGAGCAATGTCTTGACCCGTTCACGCCATTCCGGCAGTTGGGCTGAAATCTTATCGCGCAGGATCATATTTTCACCAGCCCCATCATCACGCCGATGCTTTCCCTGACCGCCGCGGCGGATGCCTCCAGGGCGGCTTCCTCATCGGCTTCCAGTTTATATTCGATGACCTTCTCCACGCCGCCGCGTCCCAACTGCACCGGCGCCCCGAAGAAGATGTCTTTCAGGCCGTACTCGCCCTGCATGAAAGCCGCCGCCGGGACGACCAGGCGCTTGTCCTTCAGGATGGCTTCGACCATCTGCGCCACTGCCGCCGCCGGGGCGTAATAGGCCGAACCGGTCTTCAATAAATTCACGATCTCCCCGCCGCCCTTGCGCGTGCGGTTGACAATGGCTTCCAGTTTGTCGGCCGGCAGGTAGTCGCGTAGCGGGACGCCGGCGATGTTCGAATGGCGGGTGAGGGGCACCATCTCGTCGCCATGACCGCCCATCACATAACACTGGATATTCTCCACGCTCACGCCGGTCTCGAGCGCCACAAAGGCGCGCATGCGCGCTGAATCCAGCACGCCGGCCTGGCCGACGATCCGTTCACGCGGCAACCTGCCGACCTTCATCGCCAGGTAGGCCATGGTGTCGAGCGGGTTGGTCAGGACAATGATGATGGCATCGGGCGAATGTTCCAGGGAGTTGGTGGTTGCATCCCCGACGATCTTCGCATTGGTGGTCAGCAGGTCTTCGCGGCTCATGCCCGGCTTGCGCGGGATGCCGGCCGTGATGACGACGATGTCCGAGCCTTTGGTGGCGGCGTAGTCGTTGCTGCCGACCACGGACACATCCCTGCCGACGATGGGCAGCGCCTCCAGCAGGTCGAGCGCCTTGCCCTGCGGCATGCCTTCGAGGATGTCCACCAGCACCAGGTCGGCGATCTCGCGCTCGGCCAGCCAGTGGGCGGTGGTGGAACCGGTCATCCCGGCCCCGATAATGGATACCTTGCTCATAGTTCCTCCGGTGAAGTTGATCCAGCGGCAGAGTTATACTATAAAACCGCTGCAGGGGTTATCTCTTTTGTCACACTTCCCCCTCACCCGCCATGCGCTTCCAGGAAATGGGTGGCTTCGATGGCTGCCGCCGCGCCCATCCCGGCGGATGTGACCACCTGCTTGAAATGCGGGTCCGCCGATTCCCCGGCGGCGAAGACGCCCGGAATGCTGGTGTGCATCCGGTCGTCCACTTTTATGTAGCCGTCCTGCATCTCCAGTTGCCCCTCGAACAACTGCGTATTGGGCGTATGCCCGATGAAGATGAACAGGCCATCGGTGGGGAGGTCGCTCTCCGAGCCGGTCTGCACATCCTTCAGTTTGACGGCGACCAGTTTCTCGCCGCCGACCGCCTCGGTGATGACCGTGTTCCATATGAAGCCGATCTTCGGGTTCTCCTGCGCCCTTTTTTGCAGGATTGCGCCCGCCCGCAGGGCATCCCGCCGGTGGACGATGGTGACGGAGGTGGCGAAGCGGGTCAGGAACAGGGCTTCTTCGAGGGCCGAGTCGCCGCCGCCAGCCACCACCACTTTTTTATCCTTGAAGAACCAGCCATCGCAGGTGCCGCAGTACGAGACGCCCCTGCCGGTCAGTTCGGCTTCGCCGGGGATGTTCAACTTGTTCGGGCTGGCGCCGGTGCTGACGATGAGCGAATCGGCGGTGAATTCGCCGTTGTCGGTCCGGACCCGGAACGGGCGCTGCGACAGGTCCACGGCCTGGGCCGAATCGAACTCGACCGTCGCCCCGAAACGTTCGGCCTGTTTCTTGAACAGGTCGCCCAGTTCCGCGCCGCCCACGCCTTCGGGGAAGCCGGGATAGTTCTCGATTGTATGCGTGAGGGCAGCCTGCCCGCCGATTTGCGTGCCGGTCAGCGCCACCGGCTGGAGGTCGGCGCGCGCCGCATAGAGGGCGGCGGATAGTCCCGCCGGGCCTGCGCCCAGGATGAGCGCTTTGACGTGCCGGGGTTCGGTGGTGGTTGTGGGGATGGAGGAAAGGTTGAACATGAAGACCTCGTGGTTGGCGGTTGGCTGTTGGCGATTGCATTGTATCAGATGCAGGGACGGGGGGAAAGTTGCAGGGGCTGTATGATGGCTTTTTGTTGTATACTTTTAGTATCCCAATCATCACCGGGGAACATGGAATGCCTTATCAGATATCCGAAGAACGCACCCGTAAGGAAAAGATTGACCCGCAGTTGGAAAAGGCGGGCTGGTATTTGCGCGACCATAGCAAGGTCAAGATCGAAATCCCGGTGGATGGCTATGACACCGAGCCGTGGAACGGGGTAACAGATTACACGCTCTACCGCGAAAATGGAGACGTGTTGGCTGTGGTGGAAGCCAAGAAAACTGCGGTGGACGTCCGCCTGGCAGAAGCGCAACTCACCCATTATGTAACTGAAATCGAAAAGCGCCAAAGTTTTCGTCCGTTTGGATTTTTCGCCAATGGATTGGAAATCCATTTTGTGGATGTGGGACATGTGCCGAAGCGGGAAGTGTTCGGCTTTTTCACGCGCGAAGATTTGGAGAATCTGCTTTACATCCGCCAGAATGCCAAGCCGCTCAGTTCGGTGGAAATCAGCACTTCCATCGTTGATCGCTCCTACCAGCACGAAGCCATCCGCCGCGTGGGGGAAGCGTTTGAAATACCGTCCCGAAGAGAACGTCCCGCAGGTTTAGGCGGAGAATCTCAGGTTTCTGGTGACCAACCTGCGGGACGGTTAAGTGGCGGCAAGCGCAAAGCCTTGATCGTCATGGCAACCGGGACGGGTAAGACGCGCACCACGATGGGGTTGATCGACGTGTTCATGCGCTCCAACCAGGCGCGGCGGATTTTGTTCGTGGCAGACCGGGATGGGCTCGTTGAGCAGGCAAAGGATGATGGCTTCGAGAAGTTCCTGCCGCAGGAACCCTGCACCCGTCTGCATAGTTGGGACGATCCGAATGCACGCACGCAGCGTCTGTTCGCGGTGACCCTCCAAGCGCTGAGCAATATTTTCGAGCAGTTCTCGCCCGCCTTCTTTGACTTGATCGTCTTCGACGAAGTCCACCGATCGATCTTCAACAAGTTCAATGAAGTGCTGGAGTATTTCGATGCCCGTCAGGTGGGACTGACCGCCACGCCTGCCAATTACATCAACCGCGATACATTCCTTGCCTTCGATTGCACGGACGGCAAGCCGACCTATCTCTATACGTATGAACAAGCCATCGAAGACAAGTATCTCGTTGATTACGAACTCTACGCCGCGCGGACCAAGTTCCAGCGGCACGGCATCCACGGCGTGGACTTGACCGAGGAAGAGCGCAATGCCCTGATCGAAAAGGGACTCGACCCCGACGACATCGACTACGAAGGCACGGAACTGGAAAAAGAAGTCAGCAACCGCGACACGCTTCGTAAACGATGGGAAGAGATTTGGGATATTTGCCGAAAAGATTCTTCTGGACAGTTGCCAGGCAAAACCATCGTCTTTGCGATGACACAGGATCACGCTTTGCGTTTGCAGGATGCATTTTATGAAATGTATCCGCAATTCCCAGACTTGGCGAAGGTCATCACGCACAAATCCGAATATCGCGGCACGCTGGTGGAGTCATTCAAGAAAAGGATTTCCCGCGCATCGCCATTTCGGTGGACATGCTCGATACGGGCATTGACGTGCCCGAAGTGGTCAATCTCGTGTTCATGAAGCCTGTGCAATCGCCGATCAAGTTACAGCAGATGATCGGGCGCGGGACGCGCGTGCAGGCGGCATGTTGCAACTTGACGTTGCTGCCAAACTTTGAGAAGAAGGATTTTCTCATCATTGACTTCTGGGAGAATAATTTCAGTCGCGACGCCAGGGAAGTCGTTGACCAGTCCACGCCTGTGTTGGTGACGATCTTCAATACGCGCTTGAAGTTGCTGGAGACCTGGCTCAAAGACCAGAAAGACCCCGATTGCAAACAGGTGATCGCTGACCTGCGCGAACAGATTCAGCAAATCCCAACCGACTCATTCACCATCCGCAAGCACATGCCAGAGATCGAAGAAGCATGGACAGATGCCTTCTGGGATTATCTCATCCCCAGCAAGATCGAATTCCTGAAATTGAAAGTCGCTCCGCACTTGTGACTCGTCCCTGGCGTGGATGTCGCTGCGGCAACCTTCATCAGCAAAGTGGAACGGTTGAAGTTGCTCAAGCGCACGGGCAAGGACACATCACAGGCAATCCAATCCATTGCGGAAGATGCCGCCATCCTGCCTGACTTTGTGATCAATGACCCGCAATGCAAACCGCATGTGCAGAAATGTATTCCTGAAGAATTGAAGAATGCCAGCCCAAGCGAATTGACCGAGTTGCGTGACGTACTTGCACCGCAGATGAAATACAAACGGCGGCTGGATACTTTCCTTGAACTTGACCTACTCGATTCCATCGCCATTCACGGTTACATTCTGCTCACCAAGAGCGGAGAGAAAATGTACGTGGCAGAATATCGCCGCCTGGTGGAAGAGCGCATTTTGGCATTGGTAGCGAACCACCCCACAATAAAGGCAATTCAAAACGGCGAGAAAATTGACGACTGGCAACTGCTCGAACTGGAACGCACGCTGACTAAAGAACTTGGCGAAGGCGATTTGGAAGTGACGCCCGAAAACTTGAAGAAGGTTTTCGCCCACACCGCGGATAGTTTTTTCGGTTTGGTGCGTCAGGTGCTGGATATGGCATACCTGCCCGATTACAAGGATTTGGTTGCGCGGCAGTTTGAGAGTTATGTAACCCAACACAACTACAACGCTGACCAGATTCGCTTTTTGCACGCGGTGCAAAGTGTGTTCTTGCAAAAGCGCCATCTCGAAACCGCCGACTTGTACGATGCGCCTGCTTTAGTTGGGTTTGGTCAGGATGCAGTGGAACGCTGGTTCACGGAAAATGAAGTAAAAGAAGTGATTGATTTTGCAAACAGACTGGCGGTATAATCGTTTTACAGTTACTGTTCGATAAAGGAGATGTAAAAATGGAAGCCTTGACCACCATTTCCACCAAATACCAGATCATGATTCCTCGTGAAGTTCGGGAGCAATTCAATCTAAAGCCTGGACAGAAGGTGATGTTTATTCCCTACAAGAACTCCATTCGACTTGTCGTTGTCCCGTCCATCAAAGAGGCGCGGGGAATTTTCAAGGGAATGAATACCGATAATATCCGCGAAGAAGTTGACGAGGAGCGCTAATGAACGTTGTCGACTCATCGGGTTGGATTGAGTATTTCACCGAGGGCGGGAATGCGGATTTTTTCTCCTCACCCATTCGCGATGTGGACAACCTGATCGTCCCGACGATTTGCATTTACGAGGTGTTCAAACGCCTGCTGGCGGAACGGGATGATGATTCCGCCCTTCTCTCCGTGGGACTCATGTCCCACGGTCGCGAAGCGGAGCTGGATCGCACTATCGCCATTGACGCGGCGCAGATTTCCCGCGAACTGAAACTCGCCATGGCAGACAGCATTATCCTTGCCACCGCCTGCGCCTATGACGCGACATTATGGACGCAGGACGAACACTTCAAAGATATTGAAGGTGTGAAGTATATCGAGAAGAAACCGAGCAAATAAAACACCCCCGACTATTCTCTTGCGAGAAAGACAGCCTCATGTGGCTACCTTGTCGTCGGGGGCGGGTAAAACGGTCGAACCGTTTTATTGGTAGGCATATTATACGAGGAATGAGGATGAACATCAAAGGAGATAAGGAGTAAGGAGTAAGGAGTAGGGAGTATGGGTATCGAGAAGTTTTCGGATTTGCAGGTTTGGCGCGAGGCGCATCAGTTGGTGTTGCGCGTCTACGAAATCACCAGGAAATTTCCGAGCGATGAGAGATTTGGGTTGATATCCCAAATGCGCCGCGCGGCGCTCTCCATCCCTGCGAATATCGCCGAAGGCTTCAAGCGGCGCGGGTTACAGGACAAGATTCAGTTCTATAACACCGCTGAAGGCTCGCTCGAAGAACTGAAATACTTTTTCATTGTCTCGAAGGATTTAATTACATCGACTCGAATGCCGACGAACTTGCACGCGCCGACATGGTTACCAGGCTGCTCAATGGTCTCATTGCCAGCACCGAACGCCGCAAACATGCCCCCTAATCCCTACTCCCTATCCCCTACTCCCGCTCCCCACGAGCCGCCGCTGGATATGTTTGGTGCGGACGCGGTGGAGCGCTGGTTTACAGAGAAGGAAATCGGCGAGGTGGTCGAGTTTGCCAACCGACTGTCGGCATAAGCGACACCGCAGAGCACGTGCGTTATAATGATGCAGGAGGCTGTTATGGAAACGGTACAGGTATCCTTCAAATTGCCGCGCAATATATTTTCCGCCTTGCGTAAGGACCCGGCGGGGTTCGTGCAGGAAATGCGCGTGGCTGCCGCGGTCAAGTGGTATGAGAACAGGGTAATCTCTCAAAGTAAGGCCGCCGAGATCGCCGGGCTTTCACGCACCGAATTTATTGACGCCTTGAATGGGTTCAAAGTCTCAGCGTTCCAATACAACTCGGATGAAATCGTCTCGGAAGTCTCTGGTCGCTGAAAGGTGGGTGATCAACGCTTCGCCCATCATAGCCCTGGCGCGTGGGACAGGTGGAGTTTCTGTCTCGTTTACCGGCAAGGGTGGTTGTCCCTCAGGCAGTTGCGGAAGAACTGTCGCAAGCGCCGGGGAGCGATCCTGCCCGCCGCGCAATCGAAAGCGGACTGTTCCAAATCATTCCGGCAGCCTCCCAGCCAAAGGAACTCCTCGCCTGGGATCTGGGCGCGGGCGAGACTGCCGTATTGGCGTACGCGCTGGCTCATCCCAAATGGATTGCCATACTGGATGACGGCATGGCGCGACGCTGCGCCCTCAGTTTTTCCCTCCCAATGAAAGGTACGCTGGCCGTTATCATCCTGGCCAAACAACATGGCTTGATCGAATCCGCCGCGCAGGTGTTATATGCCCTGTGCGGCGCTGATTTTCGCCTCGAAGATGTGGTCATCCGCGAAGCGCTGGCTCGGACGGTGGGGGAAGTATGGAAGAAAAAATGATTACCAGGGAGGGAGGAATAAGGAGCAGGGAGTATGAGCGTGGAGATGTTTACCGATTTGCAGGTCTGGCAGGAGGCGCACCAGTTAGTGCTTCGTGTCTACGAAATCACCAGGAAATTTCCGAGCGATGAGAGATTTGGGCTGGTATCCCAAATACGCCGCGCGGCGCTCTCCATTCCTGCGAATATCGCCGAAGGCTTCAAACGGCGCGGATTGCAGGATAAAATTCGCTTCTACAACACCGCCGAAGGCTCGCTCGAAGAATTGAAATACTTTTTCATCGTCTCGAAAGATTTGGGTTACATCAATTCGACTACCGATAAACTCACACGCGCTGATATGGTTGGCAGGCTGCTCAATGGTCTCATCGCCAGCACGGAACGCCGCAAACATGCCCCCTGATCCTTTCTCCCCTACTCCTTATTCCCCTACTTCCTACTCCTTGCCCGGCGCGGATGCGGTGGAGCGGTGGTTTACGGAGAAGGAAATCGGCGAGGTGGTAGAATTCGCAAATCGTCTTGCAAATGAGCGAGGAAAACCATGAGCGAAATTTTCAATGTCTATTGCGATGAAAGTTGTCATCTGGAAAACGACCGCCTGCCAATCATGGTTTTAGGCGCGGTGTGGTGTTCGCTGGAAAAGCGTCGGGAGATTGCCGTTCGTATCCGCGAGATCAAGAAGCAACACGGCATACCGCCCAATTTTGAAATCAAGTGGGTCAAAGTTTCGCCAGCCAAATTGGATTTTTACCTTTCAGTGATGGACTATTTTTTCGACGATGACGATTTACATTTTCGGGGTTTGATAGCCGATAAAACTCGACTCAGGCATAAAGAACATAATCAGACCCATGACGATTGGTATTACAAGGTGTATTTTGATATGTTGAAAGTCATCTTGTTTCCCCATTCGCGCTATCGAATTTATATTGACATTAAGGATACGCAGAGCAAGAGCAAGGTGGAAAACCTGCAAAAACTCCATGAGGTGTTGAGCAACAACATGTACGACTTTCGCCGTGAGGTTGTCGAGAGGGTTCAGGCAGTCCATTCGCATGAAGTTGAACAACTTCAACTGGCGGATTTATTGATTGGAACTATCGCTTACGCAAATCGAAACTTGCAAACCAGCCAGGCAAAATTTGAACTGGTCAATCGAATGCGTGAGCGTTCGGGCTACCGCTTGACCAGCAAGACTTTGTATAGAGAAGACAAAGTAAACCTGTTCCTCTGGCAGCCAGATTGGGGGCGGGAAAATGACAAGTAAACCCAACTGGATTCCAACCCTTGTTCTGATCTCAGATTATGACGGTGATTGGGATAAATATCTAGCCGCGCTGTATCAGTTTTTCCGAAAAGACTTTATCGAATCCAAGCCGCTGTTTCGGGGAACATCCGTTGGAATAACAAAACATCCTTATTCGCAAGGAAAAGAGTCGACATTCTGGCATTTGATTTCCGAAGGGAAAGTTGAAGAAGCTCGAACCCCCGACTTTGAAAGATGCAAACGTATCCGCTGGTCACGCGCAATTATCGAAAATCACGCAACACCGTTTGTCCAAGTATGGGAAACTATGCGTGGACGGGAGAAGCGCATTTTGCTCAGGTTCATCTTTGAGAAAGATGATTATCTTGTTGTCCTGGCGGAACACAAAGGAACGATTTTGCTGATTACTGCCTATCTCGTGACCTGGCAAAGCCAAAAATCCAGGCTTCAACAGGAATTCGAGACATATAAAGCCGATACCGCCCTCTGACGAGGACGGTATCCGTTCTCCTTCTACCAATGGTAGATGAGATATATACAGTATATTGAAATCTATAGATAACCGCAAGAGCTATTTGTCACATCTTTTGAAACTGGTGGAATAGCCCATGTTAACCGACCCTAAACTCCGATCGCAAGTAGATGCCCTCTGGGATACACCGTCCCGAAGGTTTTATGGCAATCCCCGAAGGCCGATGCGAAGGTTTGTGTATCATGGAGCGAATTGTTTGGACGACAAACCTTCGGGACGTTTTGCGGGAGCAACTCCTAATGACCAAATCACCAAAGCGACCGAAAGGATGGCTGGTTGGCAGGCATCAAATCGATGATTACCTGTCAAGGGCATCCGAACAACTGGCGAACCAGGATTATTATGACGCCATAAGAACCTCCAAGCGCATCCTGCAATACCTTCCTAAAAAAGATAAAGTGTATGCAGAAGCACTTGGAATCATTGGAATGGCGTACGCCATCCAAAAGAGATTCGAGGAATCCTACCAAACTCTCAGCGAGGCAGTACAGATCGATCCTGAAAATTCCTACCTTTTGTTCAATCGCGGACTTTCAGCACGGTTCACATCACGCTCAGGGCAATCGCTTCGGGATTTTGAACAGGTTGCCCTGATGAAAAAAGATAGTATGATAACCGAAAGAATCCAGGATGAACTTGAGTTTGCCAAGAAGGTCGCCATATCCGAGATGAAGATGCGGAGTAAGAACTTCACACTCGACCAGTTGGTCGAGCAACAGGAATCATTCCAGCGCGGAAACCAACTCTCTGGAGAGGAAAAATGGCAGGAAGCCGAAGCTGCATTTCGTAAATCCATCGAGTTGGGGGATTGTCTGCCACAGCCCTGGGGAAACCTGGGGATTTGCCTGGTTATGCAAGATCGATTCGATGAAGCCGAAGAAGCTTACAACCACGCGTTGAAAATCGATCCCAAATACAGAATTGCAAAACAAAATCTGGAAAGTCTCGATTATTGGCGCGAGCACCCAGATGAAAAACCTGGGTATAGAATTACTTCGCCATTTCAGGATGTGAAGACGAATGTTACGTTTTATACTGAGGGAGAATGATCGCCCCAAAGGCTTGGGCGATAGGTGGAGTCTTGTGGGAGAAGCCTTCGGGGCACCAGACCTTCGGGAGATTTGAGCAGAACATCCCGAAATTATGGTTTGGATGAGTCGTGTTCTTGGTTATAATCCTTCGGGACGTTATAACTATGCCATATCGCGGTGACATCTTCACGCAAGGGCAGTATTATCATATCTACAATCGCGGGGCGGGGAAAGGGAAAGTTTTCTTCAACGAAGGGAATTACCAGTATCTCCTGCAGTTGATGATGGGATACGCCTCCAAATATGGCGTGGCGGTGATTGCATATTGTCTTATGCCGAACCATTATCATTTTATACTTCGACAGGAGACGGAAATACTCTTGTCGAAGTTTATGCAGGTGTTGTTTAATTCCTATGCCCAGGCGTTGAATTTACAGCAGGGACGCACAGGCACGTTGTTCGAAGGACGCTTCAAACACAGGTGTGTGGACCAATGGGAATACTTGGTGACACTGTGCAGGTATATTCACATCAATCCAGTAAAGGCGGGATTGGCGGCGAAGCCTGAAGATTGGGTATATTCGAATTATCGGGAGTGGATTGGATTGAGGAATGGATTGTTGGTGGATAAGAATTTTATTCAGGATCATTTTCCGAGCGCGGACGAGTATGTCCAATTTGTGAATGATGTTGAGGATGAGAAGAAGAGTTATGGGAAGATTTCGAAGTATATGTTTGATTGATATATCGTCCCGAAGGTTTAAGAACCTTTGGGACGGTGGTCGCGAGGAGAACGTCCCGAAGGGTTGGATTGTAGCTATTTGGAGTATTGTTACAAAGAATTTGGTTGAAAGGAAATATGCTTTTGTAGATAACCCTTCGGGACGGTGTTGCACATGTTAACCGACCCTAAACTCCGCTCGGAAGTAGACGCCCTCTGGGATAAGTTCTGGACGGGGGGACTCGCCAACCCGCTTGATGCGATCGAGCAGTTTTCATATTTGTTGTTTTTGAAGCGGCTCGATGACCGCGAGAACGCAGCTGAACGGCAGGCAAAACGCAAGGGGACGGCATACCAGCCCAACGTCAAGAAAGAGATGCGTTGGAGCGTCTGGAAGCAGATGAAGGCCGAGGAGATGCTCAAGCATCTTAAGTCGGTCGTCTTCCCGCAGTTGGCGAGTCTGGCAAAGGACGAGTCGTCGTTTGGGGAGTATATGCGCGGGGCGGAGTGCAAGATCAATAAGCCGAGCCTGTTGGTGGAGGCGGTGAACCTGATCGACCAGATGGAGATCAGCCAGCAGAATCAGGATGTGCAGGGCGACCTGTACGAGTACCTGTGGGGCATTTGAGCATCGCCGGGCGCAATGGACAGTTCCGCACGCCGCGTCACATTATCCGCATGATGGTGCAGATGCTCGACCCGAAGCCGAAGGAACGCATCGGCGACCTTGCCGCGGGCACGGGCGGATTTTTGATCAACGCGCACCAGCACATTCTGGAAAAAGCCACGTCGCAGAACATCCTTGAGTTTGATGAGGACGGCATCGCGCATCATCTGATCGGCGACCTGCTGAGGGATGACGAGCGCAAGTTCATGAAGGGCAAAAAATATTTGCGCGGCTTCGACAACGACTCAGGCATGACCATGCTGCGCATCGGCTCAATGAACCTGATGCTGCACGGCATTCAGGAGCCGCAGTTCTTTTACATGGATACGCTCTCCAAGGGCTATGAGGGCGCGGGCGAGTACGATGTCATTTTGATGAACCCGCCCTTCAAAGGCGCGGTGGACAAAGGCGACGTGCATCCCGACCTGCCGGGCGACACGACCAAGAGCGAGTTGCTCTTTCTGCATTTGATTTTGCGCGCGCTCGATATGGGCGGACGCGCGGCGGTGATCGTACCCGATGGCGTGCTGTTCGGGTCGAGCCGCGCCCATGTGGAACTGCGCAAACGCATCATCGAAGAAAATCGGCTGGACGGCGTGGTCTCGATGCCTTCGGGCGTCTTCAAGCCCTACGCGGGCGTCAGCACGGCGGTACTGATTTTCACACGCGGCGGACAGACGAAACAGATTTGGTTCTACGATATGGCGCACGATGGTTTTTCGTTGGATGATAAGCGGGTAAAGGTGGAGGAAAACGATATACCAGATGTGTTGCAGTGCTGGGAGAATCGGTTTGATAAGAAGTTCGTAGAGAGTAGAGAACAGAGAGTGGTGGAGTTGCGGATGCTGCTCGCGCCGTGGAA
>VGNO01000056.1 GCA_016865985.1 Chloroflexota bacterium
ATATAATGTGTCATAAAAAGGTAGGCGATTCAAGAAATTGGCAAACATCAACAAGGAGAAGAATATGGACAGGAGCAAAAAAATACTACCGAGCGTCTTCCTCTCGCTTGGGCTCATCATCGCCCTGACAGCCTGTGGCCCACAACCGGGCGATGAACCGGAGGTGACGGATACACCCGAAATCGAGCCGGTACCCGTTACGCCGACCGAGGAGCCAGTACCGGCAATCGCGCCGCTGGACAGGGCGGTTGTATTCGATCCCGCCCTTCAGACCGATGCAGACGCGTTGCTAGTTTGCGGTTTGATATACGACGGCCTGACCTCCTTGGATACCACCGGTCAGCCGCTCGCATCCCTGGCGGTCTCCTGGACGGTCTCGGACGACCAATTGGACTACATCTTCACCTTGCAGCCAAATGTGACCTTTTCCAGCGGCGCGCCATTCAACGCCGATGCCGTGATCGATAACTTCACCCGCTGGTTCGACCCCGCCAGCCCACTGCATGGAGATGGGGCATATGCTGGCTGGAAGCAATACTTCCTGGATTTCAAGGGCGAGTTGGATGCCAACCAGGTACCCATCTCGCAATTCGACGGCATCGAGAAGGTGGATGACCTGACAGTTTTAATCCACCTGAACCGCCCCGAGCCGGAGTTATTGACTTTCCTGGCGCAGCCCTATTTCCTTATTGTCGACCCCGCCCTCCTGGCCTCCAGCGGCGCAGAATACGGAACAGGACCGGAGAGCATATCTGGTACGGGAGCATACCTCCTCGCTGAATGGGGCGATGCAGGAATATTACTCCAGCCCAACCCGGCATATTGGGGGGGCATTCCGTCGGTGGCGATCAACATCGGCTGGCGCTAGATATTTCCCTGTAGCCAAATACAAACGGGAGGGCATTTGCTCTCCCGTTTGTTCGTACTTACGGAGACCAGACTGGTGCGCCGTCATAGGCATCGTGGCTGGGAGTGATGCGGATAACCTCCCCGCCATCCGTCCGAACCCTGAATATTCCCGTACTACCCTCGCGGCCGCTTTGAAAAGCGAGATATAAACTGTCTCGAGACCAAGTGGGCTCGGAGTCGTTGCCTGGCGCCGGCGCCAAGACAGTGGTTAGTCCTGTTCCGAGTTCCTGTATTACAATCTCCCAATCCAACCCATTTGCATCTGTACAATAGGCGATCAGGTTTCCATCGGGCGACCAGGCGAGGCAATCCTCCTCGGCAAAGTTGAGAGTTAACTGCAACAGGTTGCTCCCGTCTTTATTGACCAGGTAGATATCAGGATCTCCATCCCGCCACGAACGGAAGGCGATCCGGCCACCATCAGGCGACCAATGCGGGTCGGCATCCGGCGCCGGGTCGGTTGTCAGGCGTGCCAGGTTATTCCCATCCGGTTGGATAATGTAAATGTCAGCATTCCCATTCCGGTTGCTCGTGAAGGCGATCCAATCGCCGTCGGGCGACCATGTGGGGCTGCTGTCGCCGTCCGGATCATCAGTCAGGCGGGTGACAACCCCACTGTCCGCAGGGACCAGGTAGATATCCCAGTTTTGATTACGGTATGATTCGAACACTAACATGTTTCCTTCTGGAGACCAGGCTGGTGCGGCATCCTTCGCGGGATCATCGGTCAGGCGCAACAGGTTCGAACCATTGGCGTCCATTATATAAATGTCCCAGTTATCGTTCCGGTTGGATGTGAACGCAATCCGGCTCCCATCCGGGGACCAGACCGGGTCACGGTCTTCTGCCGGGTCGAACGTTAAGCGGTTTTGCATACTGCCATCCGGGGGCATTACATAGATCTCGGTATTACCATCCCTCGCCGATTCGAATGCGATCCAGCCGTTAGGTTGCGGATATAGCGTTGGCGTTGGAGGGGCCGCCTCGGTAGCCGGCGAGTCCAACCCGGCGCCTTGTCCGCTTGCTGTCGGCGTGACATTCCCGCCTGTACCCAAGAGGGTGGTTGGATCGAAATGGCAGGCCGCGCCAAGGATTCCGGCAACCGCCAGGATCAGCGCAATCGATATTCTTTTATAGCCATGACATCGTTTCATTAAGTGTCACCTTTTGTATTATAGTATGCGATTTTCCCGATTTCGGGCTGTGCCTAACAAAAGCATCGGTTTATAATAAGACAGGAGTGAAGGATGCGAACACCCACGCTGTACAAGAGAAAGTTAATGCAATTATCCATTGCCGGACTGGTCTCCAATCTTTTTAGCGTCCTACTGGCAGTTTTCTATTTTGCCAACATCGGTCCCAGGTCTGTGACTTCGCCCGGATCGAACCCGGCACAGGTTGGTGTGGCTGGCGGGATGATCCTGCTGCTCCTCGTTTCAGCCATCCTGCTGGGTCGTCGAATGAACGCGCCTCTTTGGGATTGGTATCGTTCCCCCGTAATGGGAGGGGTGACAGGCAATCCGCCTTCAACAGTGGTCCAGCAAAAAGCATTGAACCTGCCATACCAATCTGCCAGGGTTACCTGGTTGCTATGGGCGCTGGCCGGAGTTATCCTGGCTTTCATCGGCCTATTTGATCCCGCAACCGTTGGGTTCGATTACCTAATCGCTTTGCAGGTTTTGTTTGGAGCATTATGTATCATTGGACCGACCGCTGCCGTCCTCCAGTATATTTCTGTGGAACGCGTCTGGCGCACCGAACTGCCGCGATTTTTTAATGGGACGGACATGACGCAGGTTTCAGCCTTCCGGCTGCGGATCCGGAACCGGATGCTGATCCTGTTCGTCGCCGGCGCCCTGCCGCTCATCCTGCTCGTCCTGCTCTCGTATAACCTGGTGGCAAATAGCGCCGACCTGGCGGAAGATGCCTCACGCCTCCTGCTGCTGGAAGCATTCCTGGGCGGGTCGGGAGTGGTTTTGGCCGTCCTGTTGGCGCGCACTCTGGGCAAGTCGCTCGTGGAACCTATCGAACAATTGGCGCCGCATCTGGAGGCCGTCCAGCGGGGCGTGTTGGATGTCCGCCTGCCGGTCACCTCCAATGATGAGTTGGGTGTGCTGGCAAAGAATTTCAACGGGATGCTCGATAGCATCCAGCGCAGGGATGTTGAATTACGAACGATCTACGAGATCAGCCGCGAGATCACGCACAGCCTCGAATTGGATCACACATTACAGGCCATCCTGGAGCAGGTCCGCGAGATAATCCCCTATGACGGCGGCGAGATTTGTCTATATGATAAAGTAGAGAGGGTACTCCGGGTGCGCGCTTGGACCAGTTCAGCGCAGGTAATCACCGATACGCGTGGCCGCTCTTACAACCTGGGGGAAGGGTATACCGGTTGGGTTGGCGCTGAACGCCAGAGCCTTCTCATCCCGGATGTGGACCGGCATACCGGGCAAAAGCCCACAGTACGGCAGATTGCGGATGGGGTCTTCCTTAATGGCTACCTGGGGGTTCCGTTACTTGCCGGGCAGCAGATGGTAGGGACACTGGAGATCGTCAGCGCCAAGAAGGATGCATTCAACGACCATACCCGGCAGATCCTGGAGATCATCGCGCCGCAGGCCGCAATTGCGATTGCCAATGCCGAGCAGGTCATCGAGCGCGAGCGCACCTTGCGGGCGCAGATTGAGCAATTGAAGATCGAGATCGACCAGGTCAAGCGGTCCCGCCAGGTATCGGAAATAACCGAGACCGGCTTTTTCCAGAAACTCAAAGAGGATGCCCGGCGCATGAGGCGGGAGTCACGAGGCGATGGGGATCAAGAGTAAAACTGTTTTCCAATGATTTGAATCAAAGGACGGGATGGCGATTAGCGCCATCCCGTCCTTATCGATCTGGTGATTTGGGTTATCCGCAACCCCCCCCGGAAGGCCCGCGTTGCTGCTGGAGTTTGATCTTGGGTATGTATTCCAGTTCCCATTCCTCAGGGTGTGGATGTGACGCATCATAACGGTCGCCGAGGGCAGCCGGGAATGTATACATCAAGGCTTCATCCACAACCGGCGCAGGTGTTGCCGTGATGTCCGGTTCCCTGCCGCCGAAGATCGAGATCCAATTGTTGATGCCGCCTTCCAGGATGTATAAATTGGACACTGAGTTGGCAGTCAACGTCATCCAGGTTTGAGTTGCGGCGGTCTCGTCATTGCTCATCAGGACCACTACTTTATTGCCAGTCGGTTCCGATAGAAGGTAGGGTACGAGAGATTCGACCTGTTCAGGGGGTACATTCTGCGCCCCGCGGATGTGGAACAGGTTGTAATCGGCTTCACTGCGGACATCGATCATCACGATCCGCAATCTCTGGTCAGACAGGCTGGCCAGGAGTTCGCCGGGATGGATCTGGATGGCGCGCGTCTCCACCAGCGTCATTTTCTCGGAAGACATGGCCTGCCACTTGTCGGCCGGGGTCGGTTGACCGATGAGCAGGACGGCGACGGCGACAACAACCAGCGCCAGGGCGCCGAAGATGCGCAGTTTCGGTTCCTTGGATAAATCTTTCTTCCCGAAGATACGCTCCAATTGCTCACCGCCCCAGAACATGAAGAGCGCCATGAAAACGATTATCAGTACGATCACGCCGGTCGGCAGGTTGAAGACATCCATCATGGTCAACCGGCCGTAATACCCGCTGGTATTCCACCACTGCCAGTACGGATCAACAGTCTCGCCAAATGCCCAAACGCCGAAAATGGCTCCGAGGACGAAGACCATGCCGTCGATCTTGAGCGTGGAGGCAGAGACCAAGGAAGTGCCGGGACAGAAACCCCCCACGATAAAACCGACGCCCATGATGACGCCGCCGACAATCCCAGGCCATAGGTACGTTTCGGGTACATACACCAGGTTGAAATCCAGGATGCCGACAGCAGAGGAGAGGAACAACAGCGTCATGGCGGTCACGATGGCGGTAAACATCACTTTGAGGACGGTCAGGTCCTTGAAGTAGAACTGGGCGGCCAGTTTTTTCGAGTTGCCAAAACCGGAAATTTCCAGTACGTAACCGAATCCAAAGCCGATCAGACCGAACGCCAGGTATGTCCACCAGTTATCGGATAGCGCCTGGGATACGAATTGGGGGAGAGGGAAGATAGGCATGGCAGGCCTCCTAATTCCAGGCTTTACGCAGGAAATATGCCAGGGCATAGGCCCCGGCGAAAATGCACATCATCAAAGCCCAGGAGCCAGCCGAGAGGGTTGCCCCGCCCGAGAGGGCCTGGCCGGATGTACAGCCGCGCGCCATGCGCGCTCCATAGGCAAAGATCGCGCCACCGATGAAAGCCAGGATAAGCCGGGTGCGGTTGGAGATATTTGGACCTTTGTTGATCTCGAATTTAGACCGGCCGTTCAGGATGCCGGCAACAGCGCCACCGAAGATAGCGCCTAATACAACCGGCACACTCCAATCATCGAGTGGATTCTTCTCGCCTCCCGCCAGCTTCAGGAGGTAGGGGGTCTGGTCGATATGACCCGGCGCGACGATATCTTCCACGGCTGCGATCAGGCGGTTCAATCCACCTGAAGCGCCAAGCCCGTTGCGAGTGATCAGGAAAGCCAGGAATAGGACGATACCCAGCAGTACGCCGCCAACGTACGGGTGAACATAGGGTTTTTCAGGCCGGTTGAACAGGCCTATTTTCAGTTTCGCAGAAGCAGCAGTTTTCATAATCCATTCTCCTTTTATGCATCCGGTATTTCTATGGGTTATTTTTTCTTTTTTCCTTGCGGCTCGGATATATCACGCACCGTCTTTTCGCCGGTAACTTCCCATCCGGTGATCATGGCTTTAATACTGTCGAAAGGTCCTGTACCGCCGGTTGTGGTGAGGTATACATGGGCGGCGATGAAGGCTGCGAACAGCCAGGCCAGCAGGGTGTGATAACCTGCCAATCCTGCCAGCCCACCCACCAGGCCGGCAGCCTCAGGCCATCGCTGTGCCCCCCAGATCAGGATGCCAGTCAGGCCCTGGAGTGGTAACAGGACATTCAATATCCCGAGGTAGGTGACCTGTTGGAGGGGATTCATTTTCTTTTCAGGCGATTTCTCGAAAGGATGCGGTTCATCCTTGAAGATGCCGCGCAGGTAGAATTTCGTCTGGCGGATGGCATCATCGAAGAAACCATATGGGTGGGGCAGGAATTGCCGCACTTTCCCACTAGCAAGGTGATAGAAAAGCGACAGGAAGGCGTTGATCGCCAGGATGGCTGCAGAGACATTGTGGATAACCACCAGTCCTCGGAAGGAAATACCGAACAGGTCGGGCCTGTGGATGAACAATCCCGTCACCAACAGGATGACGATCAGGACCGTCTGGAGCCAGTGCCAGAACCGTTCATAAGCTTCGTAGAGGTATAGTTTTCGGGTGTTCCGGTGGGTGAGTCTTCGCTGAGATTTCCTGGACTTTCGGGCTTGCAGGTAGCGCAGAGCGCCATGGACGGTTATTGCAACCAATACGCCCAGGAAAGACAGGCCCCCGACCCAGTCCACCCAGGCGGTGTTGCTGTTGCCGAAGATATAGAGACCTTCAGTAATGGGGTCCAGTGTATAGAAGAGGGCCCCGGACTCGTCCATGGACAGGTTTCCGTTCGCGGAGATATTCGTGTCTTCAGCAAAGGCCGGCAGGACACCGCCGGGTACGGAAACCGCCAATCGGACTGGTTGGGTGATCCGCGAAGCCTCATGATGGCAGGCGCGGCAGTCGCTTATCGCAAATCCGCTACCGGCGACACCGTGGTTGATGCTGTAAGGTTGGACCAGTCCCTGGATGCGGGGATTGCCCAATCCAAGTCCAACCAACCGGGCGGCGATCAGTTCCTGTTTTGCGCTGGTGTCCAGTGTCAATTCCAATTCGGAGACCTGGCCATCGCCGTCTGCATCGAATTCCTTTACGATTTCGGCGCGGTAATGTCCATTTTTCAGGTATACCGTTTCCAGATCAATGAGTCGCACAGGGCGGGTATTCCCATTCGCATCGTCATAGATCCAGAACCAGGTTGTCACCAGGTTGTAGGGAGCGAGTACCTGCTGTCCGTCGATGTTCCTCCGGGGCAGGAGGGTGGGCGTGAATCCACTCACCAACGAATAGAGCGTATCGGGATCGCCTTCGACCCCGCGGCAGACTGATTTCGGCTCGCCTTCTATGGAGATGACCGTCCAATCGTAGGATTCGATTGCCGGGGCATACATCTGCGGGATGTGGCAGGATTCACACGAAATAGCGGACAGGTGGGCATCAGTATAGGGCAGCCAATCGGCATGGATATTGCGGCTGTGGTGGCAGGATTCGCACCGGCGCATACTGCCCTTAAGTTCGGGCGCCAGGTTGCTCTGCGCGCTCTGGCCGCGGGCAAAGTCGTGGTCCGGGCGTTCGAGATAATCCCCAAGATCGATCCGGCGCGGGTCGAAAATCAGGGTATCGGGCCGGGTGGAGTCGGACTCGCGGTAGTAGACCGGATTATTGAGGGAGTAGTGACAGTCCACGCATTGCAGCTGGCGCGCGGCATGGACATCCCAGGAGCGCGCCAGGCTGTTTTTATCGGAGAGATTCATCCCGGAGTCGCTAATCATGGCGGCAGCGATCACCTGCCCGGTCCTGGCGGTCTGTGAGTATTCCAGGCTGCACCCGGTCAGAACCAGAGGCGTCTCGCTGCCATGGACCAAACCATGACAGGTGGAACAGTTGTCGTTGGTTGGCGCCTGGATGGTGATATTCTCTTCCAGCAATTCGCCATTCTCGTCGAACGCCTCCGGGTTCCAGAGATAATTCCCGGAGCCATCCTTTATTACGATGCCAGTACCAGACAAGGTTGCTGTATTCGCCCAGCCGAACAGACCCTCCCCGATGGCTTCCTGTCGGGCAGAAGTGTTGGGTGACGGAATATGGCACAGGAAGCAATTCATCTCGATGATGCCGGATTCCTCCCAGTCCCAGATGACCGCCCGACCGAGTTGCGGGTTGATGGCGGCTGTCTCCGGGTTGGACGCTTGCGCAGGCAGTGAGGTGAGCGCCTGGCCGGTCCGGGACAGGTACGCCGGTCCGCCTCCGATGTGCTGCAAGCCATAGGTCATTACCCATTCCGGGGTGCCGAGGTCGAGAAATTCATCCCCGGGCTGGGACAGATAGCGGTACCCAAGTGGATCCCAGTGACCGAATGGACCACTGCTGGCATCCCACGACTCGCCGGTGACGGGATTGGCAGACTGCACTTCGGACAAACCGAGATCCGAATGGTAACTGTGACTGGCAATGAATTCCGTATCGTGACAAGCGCCGCAGGTCTTCATCGTGGAGACGGGCAGGCCGCTGTCGAGGACATTGTTACCGTCCGAGTCGAGCATGGAGAATTCCGGGTGGATGGGGGAAATGGCGGCATCCTGGACCTCTCGGTTGGCTGCCGCAGCCTGGTTGATTCCCAGCCCGAGGGCAACGAGAACCAGTACTCCGCCAGTGATCGAAATCCATGTTTTGAAGGGTAGTAGTTTCATGTGTCTTCCTCGTTTTATGGCTGGAATCTTCCGCCCCATTCGATCGGGTCGCCGGGATACCCCAATTCTTCCCAGTCCATCCGACCGCTGTCGCCATGGCAAGCATCGCACTGAAGCGCCTTCTCAGCCGGCTGGACCATGTGCGTGCTCGGCCAATACATGTACGTTGTTGTAAAACCGTATCGACCGCTATACGGCAGGCCGGTTACGGGCTCTGCAAGGTAAAATGCCAGGTCCCAGTCGAAAGTGGTCCAATAGCCATTTTCACCTGAAGTGATCGGCGCCAGCAGGTGGTTGTATCCAGTATCGTAGGGCTGCTTGGAAATATGCAATTTGAACGGGAAGATCTTGGCGTTGGGATCGGATATGTCGCCGGCTGGATCGTTGATCAAGGTCGGCTGGCTGGGATCGATAATGTCTCCAAGCAGGTAGCGATAATCGAGATTGCCATTGAACCAAAGGTAGGTTGGCTGGACTTCCTGCTCGTAGATAAAAGCGCCCTTGATCTTGAGATATGTATAATGGTCTTCGGGTATGTTCAGGCCGGCAGTCGACCAATCCCAGTTGGTTTTTGTGGGTTCGTCCAGCGCATAGGCAGGGACATGACAGGTCTGGCATGCGACTGACTGTACATGGGAGTTGATCCGCTCATCATTGTGTGGAGTTTCATTATGGCAATTGGCGCATGACACCTGTTCGTCAGGTTCGATCTGATAGTTGTCGACAACCAGGCGTCCGAGGATCTGGTGGTTCTCTGTCCAGTGGCAATCGGTGCATAGGAAATCATTACCACCCATGTGAACGTCAATTTCCTTGTCGGGATAATATAGAGTCTCAGATAGGTCGCCATGTTTCACGTTATTCCCCCCGCCCCCATTGAAGTGGCAGGTTCCGCAATTCTCACGGGTGGGGGCGCGGACGCTGCGGGCAGCCGCTAACAGGTCCACGCCTTCGACCGGGTTGCCGTAATTGGATTTTGCATAAGTGTTTATATCGGCATGGCAGATCAGGCAATCCACATTCTCCTGGATCGAGTAATCATATGCCTGTCCTTCCTGCCAACCGTAACCCGTGTGGCAACTCATGCAGCTCTTCTGGTTTCCCTGGGCGCTGATGCAGAAGTTGTTGATCTGATTGGCTTTGCCGATCGTCACCGGTTCATCCCGTCCCGGGACAGTGAACTCCCGGCTTTCCCAAGTCCAATGTGATGTCTGCATCACCTGGGAGGCTGCTTCCGGATGGCATTCGAGGCAGGCTCGAGTGACATCCTGCGGAGTCTCGAGAGGCCCCTGGACAATGTCTGCATGGCTGACATGGACAGCGTGTTCCGGTATGAAATCCGCTGGATCATTCCCGCTAGATCGTTCTTCAGGCCAGAACACAACGACCGGCGCTGCGATGATGAGCAGGATGCCGATCAATCCCAGAATCCAAAATGGTTTTTTCGTAATTGGCATAACCTTTTCCTCTTGGCATGACAATGTTAGGGGATTTCTTCCATCAAACTGGCGCGGCGGTTCACGCTATCGCGCAAGACGCCGCGCAGAAGGTCTAGCGCCTGGATCAACCGTATGTCCCCGAGTGTGTATTGAACATTGACACCCTGCCGTTCGGCCTGTACCAGGCCGCGTTCGCGGAGGATCTTGAGATGGCGGGAGGTTGTGGGTTGGGGCAGGTTGAGTTCGCTCGATAACTCGGATACATTCCGCGGTCCTTCCGAGAGCACATATAAGATCATAATGCGCGTCGGGTCAGCCAGTCCGGAACATAAATTAGCCTCGAGTTGGGAAACTTCCTGGATAAGAGAGGGAGTTAGCATTTGTTATTTACCTTATGCGCATAAGTACATATCCGATATAGTAGCATGTGAAATGGTGAACTAATAGTGACTGGTGTCATTACCAATAGCGCTTAATGTCATCTGTATCGATCGCTCGACGATTCCTCCTTCATGTGCAATACGTATGGGCAGGGGAGGTACGCCAGGCGCGCGGAATCCTTGCCATTGGCCGCTCGTCTCCGGGACCGTCGGCATGCTACTGGGAGGGGGAGGTATTTTCGTTTCTAACTATTTCGGATTTATCAACAGGCGGTAGAACTGGCGCTATTCGTATCGCCGGGTGGAGGCGCGCAGGCCAACTGGCGTGTAGCCAAACCGGACGATGGTCACCCCAATCCAAGCCAGCGGCTGGCTGCCCTGGGTAATTCTGCAAGCGGGCCGACCCGTTTGGTGCAAGGTGGGAGGGATTCGATGAAATAGCGGCCATAGGCTTTGGTCAAGACCCGCCGGTCAAGGATGACGACCACGCCCCGGTCAGATTGGCTGCGGATGAGGCGGCCGAAGCCCTGGCGGAATTTCAGGATGGCTTCCGGTAACTGGTATTCGTTGAAGGGATCCTCGAAAGTTTCAGATCGGGCGGCGATCAACGGATCGGAGGGAACATCGAAGGGGAGTTTCACTATCACCACTACTGATAACGCCTCACCCGGTATATCCACTCCCTCCCAGAAGGAACGTGTGCCCAGCAGGACGGCGCGTTCGGAACTCTTGAAGGTTTCCAGCAGGGTGTTCGGTGATGCTCCTTCGCCTTGCTCGTAGACGATGATGTCATTGGCTGCCAATGGGCTGGCGATGGCTTTCGCGGTACGTTTTAACTGGGCGTATGATGTGAACAGCGCCAGCGTCCGGCCGCCGGTTACTTTACATAAGTGGACAAGCGATTGTTCCACCTGGCGATTGTATTCGGGGTTGTTCGGTTCGGCGATATCGTTCGCGATAAAGAGCAAGGCCGCATTTTCGTAATCGAATGGGGAGCCGAGCGCCAATTCGCCGGCTTCATCTGCATTCAGTGTATTCCGGATGTAGTCGAACTCATTCCTGGTGGTCAGGGTGGCTGACGTGAGGATGGCGCAGGTTTTTTCATGCCAGATGAATTGTTCGACCATGGGACCCACCCGTAAGGGGGCGGCATTGACAGAGATTGTACTGCCATTGGGGTTGACCTCCACCCAGTAGACCTGGTTTTCGCGCGGTTCAAAAACGAGCGACGTGATGGACGCTTCGGCCTCTGCCAGCCGGCGAAAGATATTCGCCAGGCTGCCGACCGTATCTTCCAGTTCCTCCAGGCCTTCGGCAAATAACTGGGCTGCATCCTTCTGGAGTTCGCCGAGCAACGTCAGGAGCAATCGGGCAGTTTCCCCGGAAGCATCCCATGCCAGTTCGATTTCCTCCCAACCTGGTTGGGTGCGGGTATGTGGCAGGACCCGCTCCTGGTATGCATAGGTGGAAGGAGCCTTCCCTTCGCGCTGCAGGTCAATGAATTCCTGTAGAGCCAGGAAGAATGCCTGTCCCTGGTTTTGAAGCCTGAATGTCAGGTCGGTGGCCCGGTCAATTTTCTGGTTGATGGCAGCCAGGTCGGACGGTCGCAAGGCATCGGCGATGTTCCCAGCCATGTACCCCAACGCTCCGGATGAAGATCCGCCGATTTCACGCATCAGCCGCTCCAAGTCGTGTTGCGTGAACCGTAAACTAAGGGCGCCGGTCGTGGCGGCTTCGAGGTGATGGGCCTCGTCCACGATCAGGTATTGGTATTCAGGAAGTACCCGGTTGCCGGTGGCTACATCGGTCAGGAGCAGTGCATGGTTGACGACCAGCAGGTGGGAATTCTGGGCGGACTGGCGCGCCTGGAAAAAGGGACATGCGCCACCCATCCGGTCGACGCAAGTCTCGGTCGTACAGCCGTCATCTTCAGCAGAGATATGTGTCCACACGTCCCGCTCGACAGGTCCGGTCAGGTTGATTTCTGTACGGTCTCCGCTACCGCCGCTGTCCAGCCAGACGAGCACCTTGCCCAGGACGCGCATTTCTTCCGGGGTACGCGGCCCATGCCGGCGGATATAGTCCAAACGGCGAGGGCATAAATAATTGCTACGCCCCTTCAGGACTGCCGCGCGGAGGTCTATGCCCAGGGCGTCCCTCAGGTCGGGGATATCCTTTTTGATCAATTGGTCCTGCAGGTTGATGGTATTGGTTGAGATGACTACCCTGGTATTGTTCGCCAGCGCGAACAGTGCAGCAGGAGTGAGGTAAGCATAGGATTTTCCTACACCCGTACCGGCTTCCACCATAAGGTGCTGTCCGAGCGAAAGCGCATTGGCGACCGCCTTGAGCATCTCCACCTGTTCGGGGCGGTTTTCGTAGCCGTCGAAGTGTTGGGAAAACAAGCCCCCATATTCCAATAAAGCGGCGGTCTCTTCCGGATCGAGTGGGACAGGCGTCTCGACTGCCCTCAACGGTGGGTGGCGTTTTTCTTCCACTGGCTCGAACAACGGACCTGCGGCTTGCCGCTTGGCCCGACGAGCCTCTATCGTTTCCTTCGAACGGGCGCGGAGGGCTTGCTGGAAGGGCCACAATCCCTCCCAGGCGAGTGGTTCGCCAAGCCGGACGAGTTCGGCCAACAGTTCGAGGGAACATTCCCGTGCCAGGCTTTCCATCCGATTGAAGATACCCTGGGAAACGCGGGCGTCGTCCAGGGCGCGGTGGGTGGCAGGCTGTGGGATGCCCAGGAGCAGCCCCAGTGCACGGAGGTTGTACCGCCCGGCGGAGGGAAGCAGCGCTGAAGCGATCTCATAGGTATCGATGCGAGGATTGGCAGCGAACAGGCCAAATTTTTGGAAGAACGAAATATCGAAGCGGATGTTATGCCCCAGGATCGGGGAATCGCCGATAAAATTCACCAATTCCGGCAATACATCCCGGATGCGCGGCGCCTGGCGCACCATCTCATCGCTGATGCCGGTTAACCCGCTGATGAATTCTGGAATATGGCGTCCTGGATTGATCAGGCCGCTCCATTCATCTTCGATTCGGCGCTGGCTGAACCGCACTACGCCAATCTCGATGATGGAGTCGGTATTCGGGTCGAGGCCGGTGGTCTCGATATCGAGGGCAACGATGGATGGCATTTTTCTATCAGCAGAGCGACTCGATGGGGTTACTCGTCCGTCCTGTCGAGTTGAGGCAGCGCCTTGCGGATTGCATCCAAGGTTGTGGAGGAGAGCAGGATTTCCCTGTTGGTACGGAGATATTCCTTGAAATCCCTGGGGATCATGGCAACCAGCGGCGCACCTTCAGCCTTGAGTTCGACAAGCGGGTGGACGAAGAGCGCGGCGGCCTGGATGGAGGGAATGTCCATCTCCGGCAAGGTTCGGGCAAAAAACCGCTTCAGCAGATCGATCTCACCGCTGGCATCCCGTTCCGGGCGGCCAATGGTGTCCTGGCCAAAGATTTTGAGATAATTCTGGACGAAACCGGCTCCACGCTGGCGCCAGCGGCCTTTCTCGAAGGTTATGGTACCTTTTTGATACAGGGGCAGCAACACCCAAATGCCTGCCGGACCGACCAGCAAGTGCGACACAGGCGTAACATAATGGTATATCGTATAGTCACGGCCCAGGCCTTTCAACCCCTTCTCCAGGACTTCATCCGGTCGAGGGCTGCGTCCCCAGCGGTTGCTGAAGTACATCCCCATCTGGGAGAGGATGAATCCGAGCGCGAGCGCGATAAGGGAATAGGAGAAATTCTCGGGAGAGGCGAAAGTTAGGTACATCCCGATGCCCAGTATTACCAAAGCCGCCAGCGTGGAATACTGCCCGATCCTGCCGTTGCGGCGGATCAACTTGTGGTTCTTGACGATTCTCATGATGATCCTTTTGCTTTCAGGGATTGCTCGATACCCGAATGAATGGATTGCAATACATCAGCAGTTGCTGCCTGATGTGCGACACGGATGGCGTTCTTGATGGCTACTTCGTTCGAGCGACCGTGTCCGATGAATACCAGACCATTGACACCGAGCAGGGGGG
>VGNO01000057.1 GCA_016865985.1 Chloroflexota bacterium
GCATCCGGGCAGCGAGCGGGGCTTCGTCCCGCATCCGTTGTTGCATGGCATGATCGAATAGATCGGACATGCCTGCGATTATACATCGGAGGCGGGGAATACCTCGGAGGAGGTTGGATTAGGAATGCAAGGACCACAAACTAGGACAATAATACTAATAATAATCTTATATCCATTTGGTATATTGCTGGAATTACTCTACGCGGAAAGGATTGATCATGACATTACCTGCAACCAAAAGTCCAAAAACGTGGTTGATCGTGGGCCTTGCCCTGGCAGCCATCATCTTTGGCGCCTGCACTCCCACTGCTCCCGATACTGGAATCCCACCGACAGCCCTGGCCGGTGGGGGAGAGGTGGACCAGCCAACTACGAACCCGGAACCATCGCCGACTGCCGGGTTCACTGCCGGAATGCCTTCCGAAACACCCGGAGCGGCCGGCGCGGAGGTGAGTTTTTCAAAGGATGTCCTGCCGATCCTGAAAACCTCCTGCATCAATTGCCACGGTGGGACGCGAACGGAGGAAGGATTGAAACTGAACTCCTACGCCAACTTGATCGCAGGTTCGGAAAATGGACCGGTGGTCATCGCCGGGGACGGAGCCAATAGCCGCCTGGTGGAATTGATTGCTACCGGAGAAATGCCCAAGCGCAAGGAAGCGCTGTCAGCAGAGACGGTCCAACTGATTATCGATTGGATCGATCAGGGTGCACTCGATAATTAACCCCATATTACTGGAAGAAAAACCTTCCCCTGCCGGCAACAGCAGGGGAAGGTTGTATGTGACATGTGGCGCCAAACTCACCCGGACCAGCCATATCAGGCATCCGCCTTCGGATGGCTCTTGAAATACTTGATATACCGACCGGCAAATGAGTCACGTCCAAGCAGCATGTCGGTGGCGCGGATGAACAGCGCGTACTTGACCGGGTCCGTGATGGCGCACGTTGCCCCGGCCTGGATGGCCAGGGCCAGGAATGCCTGGTTGACCGTGTCTCGCTCCGGCAATCCGAACGAGACATTGCTGGCGCCGATGTTGATATTAACGCCAAACTCGCGCCGCACGATCTCGATCGTCTGGAGGGTGATGCGGGCGGCATTGCTGTCCGCCCCGGCGGTGAGAACCAGCGGGTCGATCACGATATCCTCGACCGGGATGCCAATCCGGGCGGCCCGTTCGATGATCTTCCCGGCAACCGCTACTCGCGCTTCGGCGTCTGCGGGGATGCCACTATCATCCATCACCAGCCCGATGACGGCCGCCCCATAATCCTTGACAATGGGCAGGATCGTCGAAAGGGACTTTTCTTCCCCGTTGACCGAGTTCACCAAAACCTTTCCAGGCGCTACCTTGATGGCGGATTCGAGCGCTCTCGGATTGGGCGTATCCAGGCAGAGCGGGACATCGAAACCTTCAGCCAGCATTTGTACAACCCGTGGGAGCATGGCAACATCGTCCAGTCCCGGCACGCCTACATTTACATCCAGGATATCTGCCCCTGATGCAAGTTGGGACCCGGCCAGGTCACGAACATAATCCAGGTTGCCTTCCTGGAGGGCGGCTGCCAGTTTCTTGCGCCCGGTGGGATTGATCTTTTCGCCGATGAGCACCACCACGCCCTGGCTGTCGATCTTAATTTCCTTGGTCCTGCCTCTTAGTATTGTTTTCACTCTTTCAACTCCTGGTCTGCTTTTCGAAGGATGGAATCCAATTCTTGTTCTATTGCCTCCGGCAGCGCATCCACCGGTGGGGTTGCCAGGATCCCGGTCACCTTTTCCCGCGCGTTGGTATACATTGATGGGGATCCTAGTTCCTTCCATGCCTCATAGGAATGATGGTCAAGGAGATGCGACAGGTGGAACTCGCCACTGCGGGGCGCATGGCGGGTGCTGCGGCGGGACAGGAAATGGCCGCCGGGTCCTATGGCTGAGATATCATCGAACAATTCCTTGTCTCCTGCCGTATCGACTCCTTCCAGAAGTCGTTGCACCTGGAGGGCGATCTCGTGATCCACGATGTACTGCTCGAGAACGAGTAACTGGTCGCTCTCTATTTCACCCAGGCCGATGATGATCTCCGAGCCAGCCATGGCTGGCATGATGGTGGTAATCACTTTTTCAAACACTGCCTGGGCGCCTGGCTCCCTGGCATCTGAGGTGCAACCGGCGGATGTGGTTGGCAGGGCATAGTGCCTGCCCATTTCGGTCAATGCGGCGGATTGGAGCGCCATCTCCGGCGTACCGCCCAGGAAACCGCCGGTTTTGAAATCCAATGTCCCAACCCCGCTGCTATAAAGAAGATCCCGGCCCGGGTGAGCCAATTGGAATAATACGATCGCGGAAAGGGCTTCGGCGTTCGCCAGGCAGATATTTCCGAACAGGCTCGCCGGCCCGGTTGAACCAGGGACGGGCATCGGCATGACCATAACAGGCATCCCGTACTGGCCGAGGTCCAGGTAGGCATCCATCATTTCACTGTCATGTGATAACGGCGCCACAGGGCAATAAATGACCGAGTAGGCCTTGCGTGTGCGGAATTCATCCTCACTGCCCAGGATGGCAGCCAGTCCTTCCGCCAGATAGGGAGCCTGGTCGGCAGTGTGCAGTTCGTGATTGACATGTTTCGAGCAGGAACGGGCAGTGGTCAGGAATTCATGCAAGGGGCGTGACTGGACGGGTGCATCGGAGGCGGTCGTCGGCGCCCATGCCATTACGCCCAGTTCGAGTTGCTGGAAGATGCGGCAGCCGTTTTCGATATCCCGGAGGGTCCCATATCGTCGTTCACCACTGTTGAAATCCAGCGCAAACGCGGCTGTACCATCCATCCCATATCGGGTAAGCCCGGAAGGCATGGCATAAGAGTAATGTGGGTTGCGCGCCCCGAGAACGATGCTACGCGGCGTGATCTCCAGCGCCTGCTCCACCATCCCGGGCGGGATGCAGACGAGCCGCGTTTCCTCATTCACGACGGCTCCCCCGGCAGCAAGTAAGCGACGGGCTTTCCCGCTATGGAATCTGGCGCCTACCTGCTCGAGTATGCGCAGGCTTTGAAGGTGGACTCGCTGGCGTTCGTCCGGGGAGAGGATTTCGCCTCTTTGAAAGAACACATGACTCCTCTCGATCGTCGCAGATTGGATGGATTATATCGTACTGGCATGAATTCAGCCCGGAAAGGACATCCGGGCTGAATCGAATTGTAAATTGCCTGAGTTTTATATGGATTTCTTTTCAGCCGGATTGGGTCCCGAGAAACGGACATTGATCAGTTTCTTCAGGATATCGAACCAGAATGGCGCTCCCTGGGCGGCGGCCAGGGCAGTGATCAGGATGCCGATAATCTTGTACAACCAGGAACTTGCATCAACAGGCAGGTTGGTGATCACGGAACAACCCGATTTGGACTTGATGATCATCAGCGAATAACGGCCGGCGAAAACATCACGGCATGGGAGGGATTGATCGACAGAGAGGTCGTCCTGGTCGATTGTCTGATCCAGGTCCAGGTCGTACCCGCTCACGACAGTATTATCATCGCGTGTAATGGTCAGGTATGGGTAAGTCACCAGATCCCATCCAAATGGGATTTTGAGACCTTCAAGCGACTCCTGGAGTTCAGCTACCGTCTGCGCTGGCGGTTGGACATCCTCGCCCCGGGTGGCGTCCGGTGCAGTCGTGTCGCCTGCGGCAGGAAGGGCGGTTTCCCCCGCTGAACCCTCCGGCTCAGGCGCGGGGTTGGTTTCCACATAGGCGACACCCTGTTGGACGATGGCCTGCCGCAGGGTCGGTTCGCGCCAGAGGGTTGTGGCGGCATTGATCGTATCTACATTCAGGAAGACGGCCAGGACCAGGCCGATGATCACCGACCAAACCTGGGAGGTTCTTTTATACCAACCGGAGAGACGATCCATGGTATCGTCAAACCACTTTTCAGCGTTCTTCCGTACAACCGCCAGCGCCTGTTCCTTCTCCGAGACATACTCCTCTGCGCCTGAGAGCAGCGCTCGCAGGGATTGGTATAGTTTCGGATTGGTCTGCTTCAAGGCGACCAGGCCGAGGCGCAGCCGGTTTAGGTGGGCAACTTTCTCCCCGCTGGCAGGTTTGTTGGCTTCCTGTTCCTTCTGTTCCCGGATAAGATCGCGGAAATAGGCCTCGATGAGTGGCAGGGCCTGCCCTTTGATCGCCTCCTGGACGGGAGCCGGGAATTTTACGATCACTTCGGTCGTGATGCGGTTCTTGAGGGCATCGATCGCTTCCTGCCCCATGCCGGAGTTGGCGATGGCATCGATCAGGATCCTTCCATCATCGAGGATGACTTCCACCATCTCCTTCCATGTGGCTGTTCCGGTGACGCTCTCGTCGAGGACAGTCTCCAGGTCGGCCAGGGCTTTACGCACTGGGGAGGCATCGGTCCCGGCTTCGACCACCATGTCGAAAAGGGCGAGGGCAAAATCATTGGCCGGGATGTAGGAAGGTGAGTGGTCAGTCTTCTTCGTCGAGCCGAATAACTGCCGGAAGAAGTTGCCAAACCCCATCCAGAATCGATCCCAGCCTCCGGGTTGCCTGGAGAGACTCTTGATAATTGGATGGTTGTAAAGCGCTTCCGCCCAGGCCGGATCGGCCAGCATCTTCCGGATGGTGCTCTTCAGGTTGGTGGAGCGGGTCTTGAAGATCAGCGTCAACCATTCCTGAAACTGCATCACAGCCAAGCTGATGATCATCCACATGAATACCAGGCCGACAGCGACTTCCAGTATCTCCTGCAGGTACATACTCGCCTCCTGTGCCGCGTCTGAATGAACGCAGTTCTAGTATATGGATAATCGAATTGGTTTGCAAGTCCCACCCAGGCCGGTCATTTATCTGCCATCCCGGCAAGTAAAGAAGGGATCTCGGAGAGGGTCTCCACGACTGCCCCGGGGACGATCGCAGGATCGAGTTGGACAGCCCGTCGCCTGATCCAGATGCTGAAAATCCCGAGCCGGTTGGCTCCTTCGATATCCGCCTTTTTCGTGTCGCCGATCATAGCCACCCGTTCCGCCGGGACATAGGCGTGGTCCAGCGCCAGGCGGAAGATCTCCGGACGCGGCTTGCGCATTCCGCAGGCGGCCGATGTGACGATGAAGTCGAAATAAGGCAGGAACCCATCGCGTTCCACCAACTGCATTACATTCCGGTCATCGGATGCATTGGAGACCATCCCCAACCTGTATCCGGCATTCTTGAGGATGGACAGGGTCGGGATAGAATCGGTTTCTGCGACCCAATTGGTCTGTGTTATAGAGAACATCGCATCCAGGGCCCGTCGCAGGACCTCCTGGGATACTCCGCCAAAGCCCCGAACTTTCAGGAAATCCTTCAGGGATGCCAGCCAGGTGCGTTCGAGGTGGTCGACTTCGCGTTCTGCGTAATACCGGTCTAGGTGTTCCTGGATCTGCGTGAGAAACGCCTCGGCTGGGATCGATACTCCATCGCGATGCAGTGAGTCCAACATTGCCCGGTTGGCGCGCGTGAAGACCGGAGGCCATGATGCCGGGGAATGGATCAATGTATTGCCGAGGTCGAATAAGAGCAGATCGAAATTCATCCCGAATCCCGTCTCCTGGTCTGCCGGTGGCGGGTAATGAGGTAGACCAGCGCGCTGCCGGTCGCGACGGCCGGCAGGAGCGCCAGGCCTGCCTCCGGACCGAAATCGCCGCCGGTCCACAGTACCGGTCCTGTCAGGTTGGTATGGATCAACCTGAACGTCGTCAACCCGCTGACCGGGAAACCAAAAACAACTCCCTGGAAGAAATTCCAACCGATGTGCAGTCCGACCGGCAGCCAGAGTTGTCCGGAGCGGTAGAAGGAAAACGCCAGGAACAATCCGGCCAGCAGGATCCCGAGGCTGGATGACCACGAGGCATGCGGATTCAGCCAGTGCGCTGCACAAAACCACACCGAAGATAGGAGAACCCCCCAGAATGGGGTTAAGCCATCCGAGAGCGCTTGTAAACGGTAACCGCGGAAGAGCAATTCTTCATTCCACCCAACCAGGGTGAATAGGAACAGCCAGGAGAACGTCGAGGCCAAGCCATGCAGAAGGGGGATGAGATTCGACGCACCCTGCATGTTGCGATAAACGGCAGGAATGGTTTCCTGTTCCCAGGCCAGGAATTCGATATCGATCCATCCTGCCGAGATTTCGATCAGGAATATGATCCCCATCGAAAACCCGGCGATAAAAAAACCACCGATCAGGTCGGTGATAGTCCTGGAGGAAAGATCCATGCCCAGGCTGGCAATCGGGCGCCGGTCCAGGTAGCGGCGCGCAAGACATACGGAACTCGTCGTAGCAAGGAGGGAGATGATTTGGGAAAGATAGATATTATCTGGAGCAATACCGAGCAGGAGCGCCGGCAGGATTGCCGGGAGGGTGATCACGAGCAGGAGTAGGTTATGAACAATGGCGTGCACCAACAAGCGCCATCCGGCTCGCAGGCGCGGTTCTGTGTTGGAGATGATGATGTGCTTTAGTAGGGAGCGGGACTTGCCTGCTGGAGGAGTTTCGGGGGGACCTTCAGGCAGGATCGTGTCCACTGGCGCTTACTCCCGGACAGATGTGGGCAATTCTTCGGTCCTGTGCGAAGCGTTAAAACGACCAAAGCGAAGGATAAGGAAATTCATCAGGAATGCCAACGCTACGACCAGGTACCCTGCGTTATAGAGGATATCGGAAAACAGGTACAGCCCATTCACGGCGCCATCGGAAAGGCCATGATAACCGCCAATCCAGAAATAGATCGCGATGCCATCTGCAATGGCGAATGCAATCAATCCCCACCATGGCCTGCTCCAGAGCCCGCGCCCGAACAGGAAAGCCAGCCAGAGGGCAGCCAATCCCTCGGTTACATCGAAGACCGGGTAAAGTACGGCGACATAGAGGGAGAACCAGGAGTACCCTTCACCGAGTCCTGTAGCGAGAGCCAATTCGGTTAGGGCCAGGCCGGTCAGTAATGAGACTGCCAGGATGGCTGCAAAGAACAGCAGGCCATTCTTTTTCCACCGGCTGTAGATCAGGCGGAACTGGAGGAACAGGGAGAGACTGAACGCGGCATATCCCAGGAGCCAGAATATATCGATGACTGTGAATTCCGGATAGTCGACATACCAATAGAAATAATCATAGACCAATCCTGCGATCTCACCGCCGACCCAGCACCACCAGCCGACAAGGAAAGCCAGCCAGACGCGGCGGGGTGGTTCGCCTGCTTTGAACTGGCTGGTGTAGAGGATTCCCAGGCAGGCAGCAGCCAGGGCCGCCGCCAGGGTCAGTACGTCCAGGACCTTATCGTTTATATACTCAGAGGCGGTTTCGGTCAGTGGCTCGAACCAATATATCCAGGCATATACTACCAAGAGCAGGGTGGATGCCCCGGTCGTCAACCAGAGCGTCGTTACTGGTTTCAAGGAGGATTTCATTCGGGCAGGTTGTCCCATCATTGGTTATTGGACGAACGCGGTCGGTACCAGGGCGTGCGACTGGAGGGCAAGTTGTTCATCGGGAACCAGACTGGCATATGTCTCGCTCAGCAAGCGGTGGGTCAAAGCCGAGCCGATCATGGCATTGGTCTGTTCGCCGACTTCCATGAGAAGAGCCCGGTAGGCTTGGGCAGCCATGCCGCTCTGGTGGAAGAAGTGCCGGTCGAGCAGGGTTGTGCCTGCCAGTTGGATTTTCCATTGCCAGGGTTGGATGAGGGTATTCAATTCGCGGTTGAGGAGATCCAGCAACCGCTGACCAACGAGTTCCTGGTAGCGACTGAAGAAGGAATTTGCCCAATAGGTGGCGCCTGAGCGGAGCAGGTAGCACTGATATGCTTGTGAACCCGGGGCGATTGTGAAGACGGTCAATGACCAGGGTGTTCCCGGTTCAACAGGCGGTAGCCGTTGCTGGAAGTTGCCGTCGATGCAGGCGATGGTTTCCAGTGAATTGATCTCTCCCTGCCGCATGTGAATGAAACCATCCCAATCATCGGCGACTACTTGGACGAGACCACTGAGTTTTTCCTCCCCCACATGTCTCAACCAGCCACCCCACTCGGTCTTGTCCCGGATCTGGTAGTGGCTGGCGGCTTTCGACTCGAATGCCAGCCAGAGCATCCGTCCAGCCTGGTCGGGCATGGACAGGCTTCGGATTGGAACATCCCGCCCGCCCATGGTTTCAGGAACTTCAGCGTTGATCATGCTCGACACATCCTCGCCCGTAATGCGGTAGACACCGGCAGTCAAACCGCTCGCCAGCAGGATGACGATCTTCTGGTCCTGGTCCACCTGGGCTTCGATCAATCCTGTTTGCTGGTCTATACTGAGCAGGGTCCTCTGGGAATCCAAGTACGCATACGACCCAATGAATTGGTTGGCAGGCGCCTGGCGGTAGGAGGGGAGCATGGGGGAATTTTAACCGTTTTCAGGTTCCGGTTCAAGTTTTCCAGGATAATCCGTACATCCTATGCGCCACCTTTCAGGTGGATGCCGGACGGGTCCAGTTCATTGCGCAGGATATCCAGTTCCTTTTCGGTCACCGGTTCGGTGAATCGGACATGTGCCGCTGATTTCAGCGCCCAGCCTGTGTTCTCCCTGGCTTCTGCTTCTGTGTGACCTGGATGCAGGGCAGCCAGCGTCAGTTCACCATCCTCGTCCGGTTCGAGGATCCCGAGGTCGGTAACCACGGCCAGCATCCCTCCCCCGCGCAAACCGATCTCCTGTCGTTCGCCCCGCCCGTCCAACGCGCCGACCGAGGTGCGGAAATCACAACGCTCCGGAAACCGGCGTTTTTGGTGGGGAGTCATCAAGTAGCAGCGGTTGGCCCAGGCGGCGATCTCCTGCGACCCGCCGGAACCGGGCAGGCGCACTTTCGGATGGGCATAGTCGCTGCCGATGACGGTGGCGTTGATGTTCCCGTAGCGGTCGATCTGCGCCCCGCCCATGAATCCAACATCCACATTGCCGCGCTGGAGGTAGAAAGCGAAGATGTCGTACATGCTGCAAACAGAAAGCGCCCCGGAGACAAGGGTCGGGTCGCCGATGGAAAGCGGCAGGCGCGCCGGTTGGGCTCCGATCACACCTGCCTCGTAGATCATCACCAGGTTGGGGGCGTGGGTGCGTTTGGCCAGGTTGCAAGCCAGGTTGGGTTGGCCGACACCCACGAAGACCACATCGCCGTCCCTTAGCAAACGGGCGGCATTGACGATCATCAACTCGGCAGACGAATAGGTCGCGTTGGTCACAGTGTCTCCTCCAGGAAATCAAAAATGGCTTCGGCGGTCAATGCCGGTTTTTCCAGCGGGACGAGATGGGTGGAATGGTCCAGCGTAAGGATGCGCGCATTGGGCAGCCGGCGTTGGACGAGTCTGGCAGCGCCGGCGTGGAAGGTGTCCGTCTCGGCCCCGCGGATGATGAGCAGAGGGACTTGGAGGGATTTCAAATTGGACCAAAGATCCATATCGCGCCAGATACCGGTCAGGTAGATGCGGCTTTCCCATTCCGGGTTGTAGGCCAGATCGAATTTGCCGTCGACCGGCCTGGTCAATCCTTCCACCAGGGCGCGAAGGTGGTCATCGGAGAAGTAACGGAAAACAGACTTTCGGCGGTACAGGTCGAACAGGCGTTCCCGGCTCTCGAAGGTCCGCCGCCGCCGTTGCGCGCCTCGGACAAGGGGGTGGAGGCGGGGAGCCAGCCCCAGGGTGCGCACCAGGTTCCAGGTCCGGACGATGCGGGGCAGGAAAAGTACCGGATCGAGCAGCGCCAGGGCGCGAAATCGTCCCGGCTGCTGGAGGGCGGCTCGCAGGCAGACAATCCCACCCAGGGAATGCCCAACAGCGATGACAGGCGGCATACGCTGTTCGGCCAGGAACTCCAACAGGTCGCGCGAGAGCGGATGCCAATCCTCCAGGTCTTCGGGTCGACTTCCCGGCCAGAGGGGGCGCTGTTCGATCGACAGCAGGCGATAACGGGCGGCCAGGCTTTCTACGAGGGGCAGGTAGCATCCCGGCGGATAGCCATTGGCATGGGCGAAGAGCAATCCTGCCCCTCGGGCGCCATACTCATGATACGGGATCATCAGTACTGCCCGTAATTGATGGGGCTGCTCAGGCGCGGTTTGACGGACAGGGTCTTGTGGACTGCGGCGCCCAGTTTCTGCCAGTATGCCTGGCGGTCGGGTAGACCGTAGACCCACTCATCGAGCCAGCCGCGCACCGTTTCGGCCGATTCGCTAATCTTGTCCCATTGGAGGTAGAAGGCGTTGTCGCGGTCATAGTACCCCTGGGCGTAGGAAGGATGGGCGGCGTAGGGAACATGGCAGACAGCGCTCACCACTACGCCGGGGATGAGCGTCCGGTTCGGGTCGGAACGGATGACGGTTTCGTCAACGATCTCTTCGGCGGTCAGGATGACGCGCCTGGCGGCGAACGCCACTTCCTTCTGCTCGCCGATGATCCCCCACAGGTGGGCGTTCCCGTCAGGGTCCGCCCGTTGGACGTGTATGATGGCTACATCCGGGTTGAGCGGCGGGACGACAACCACCTCGCGACCGGTATACGGATCGGTGAGACGTTTTATGAGCGGGTTGGCGCGTTCTAGGTCAGTCGCTCCGGTCTGGTTCATTGGCATGAAGGGCAACCCGGTGGCGCCGGCCTGGAGGCGGGAGATCATGCCGAAATGGGAGTACTCCTCCCAATCCAGCCGGCCTGCCTCGATTTCAGAGCGTACGATCCGCAGGGAGCCGACGCCGGGATTCCCCATGTAGGAGAAGATTACTTTCCTGGCACAGCCGGCTGCGACCATCATGTCGTACACCAGGTCGGGCGTGGCCCGGGCGAGGGTCAGGTCGCGCTTCCGCTGGCGCACGATCTCATGTCCAGCGGCGAAGGGAATCAGGTGGGTAAAACCGGCGGCGTATATGACATCCCCGTCGTGGACGTTCCCAGCGATGGCTTCGGTGAGTGTGGTCAGTTTGCTCATGAAATTCCCTTTACTTTCACAAAGTTGATTCAGAATAGGGTTTCAGGAAAGTGATTGCCTTTTCTTGGCTTTTTCCCGCTCTTCTTTTTCCTGGCGGCGTTTATCCCTCTTGCTCTGGATGGATCTCATCGCGCCGAACCGGGCGCTAGGTGGCGGAGGGCCTTCTTTGCGGCGCAGGGTGCGTCCAAATAGGATCATGCCGATACCGAATAGGAACAGCAATGCTTCAGTCGAACCGGCAGCGAATGAGACGAAAAAAATGAGCAATGCCCCACCCCCTACGATGTAGAAGAACATCCCAATGCGATCGATCAGCCGGTTTTCCACGCCCCCATTATAAATCAACCCGCCGTTGGTTGTGGAATCCCGGGCATTACACTCGATAAAACAGGAAGGCTTGCAAGCGAAACAAGGAAATATGTCTCTATTCAACATGGAGTGTCCGGGTATACTATGGATGTCCAGTAACATCACGTGAAAGGAGAATTCCATGCGGCTATACGCGGATCATGCGAAGTGTTCTGGGTGCAATGCCTGCCGGGTGGCGTGTTCTTTGAACTTGTTCGGAGAGAACAACCCAAAGAAGGCAGCGCTGGTCATCGAGCCCCATTTCCCGGCGCCGGGTGTATATGAAGTCAAGGTATGCACCCAGTGTGGCGATTGTGCGGCAGTCTGCCCGACAGAGGCGATCCAGCAGGATGAGCGGGGGGCGTATTACGTTGTCTTCGATGATTGTACGTTGTGTGAAGCCTGTGTCCCGGTCTGTCCGGAAGGCGTGATGTTCGTGAGGGCTGAACTGGCGAATGCCGCCTGGAAGTGTGACCTGTGCGGCGATTGTGTGGAAGTCTGCGGCACCAGCGCCTTATGGGTTGCCGAAAAAGAACCGGCGGTTGTCTAGGAGGCCATGATGAACGGATACGGTGGACATATCTTACGCGTCGACCTGACGAATGGGATGACCAGCAAGGAATCCACCCCACCACAGGTGGCGCGTGATTTCATCGGTGGGCGTGGTTTCGGTATCTATTACCTGCTCAGGGAAGTTCCCCGTCACGCTGATCCCCTGGGACCCCAGAACAAACTGATCATCTCCAGCGGGCCGATCTCTGGGATGTTGATCCCCGGCGGTGGGAAATGCGACTGGACGACCAAATCCCCATTGACCGGCGGTTACGCCTCGGCTTCGATGGGGGGTCATTTTACGGCTGAGTTGCGCTACGCCGGGCTGGACAGCATCATCCTGGAAGGGATCAGTCCCAAACCGGTCTATCTATTCATCGACGATGATAAAGTTGAACTGCGGGACGCCGCCGGCTTGTGGGGCAAAGGGACATTCGAAGTCGAAAAGCATTTCAAGGAAAAACTGGGGGAGGAGTTCCAGGTGGCGGTCATCGGGCCGGGCGGTGAGAACGGCGTTTCGTATGCCTGCATCAACCACGATTTCGGCCGCCAGGCGGGACGCGGTGGGGTTGGTACGGTGATGGGCAACAAGAAGGTCAAGGCGATCGTCGTCCACGGCACCAAGTCCGTGCCGGTCGCTGACGTGGACGCCTACCGCGCCGCTGGCAAAGCCATCTTCAAAGCCTGCAAGGAGGCGGAAGGCTTGAAAGAATGGACGCGTTATGGCACGACCATCGTCACCTCCTGGTGCGACGAAGTCGGGGCGCTGCCGACCCGCAACTTCAGCGCCGGCTCCTTCGATAAAGCCAAAGGTATCTATGGGCAAACGATGCGCGAGAAGATCGTCATCACCGACAAGGGTTGTTTCGGTTGTCCCTGCCCATGCGGGAAATACAGCCATGTCCGGAAGTACAACACGTACGTGGAAGGCCCGGAATACGAGACCATCGGCTTGATGGGTTCGAACCTGGGCATCGACGATATCGAGGCTGTGGCGCAGGCCAACCTGCTGGCCGACGACCTCGGCATAGATACCATCAGCGCCGGGAATGCCATCGCCTGGGCGATGGAGTGTTACGAAAAAGGCCTTTTGACCGGGAAGGATACTGGCGGGTTGGAATTGAAATTCGGGAATGTGGAAGCCACCTTCAAATTGATCGAGTTGATCGCCCGGCGCGAGGGTCTCGGCGCATTACTGGCCGAAGGCGTCAAACGCGCCTCGCAGAAGGTCGGGCGGGGCAGCGAGAGATTCGCCATCCAGGTCAAGGGCATGGAGCAATCGGCTTATGCCACCCACAACGCGACTGCCATGCTGCTGGCTTACATGACCTGCGATGTTGGAGCCCATCACAACCGCTCCTGGGCCATCACCTACGACCTGCAGGTCGGGCGCGAGAAGGTGGTCCCGGAAAAGGTGGCGCGCGTCATCTGGCTGCAAAATTTCCGCCCGATGTTCGATGTACTCGGCGGTTGCCGCCTGCAATGGGTGGAACTCGGCATCGACCGCAACCTTTATATGCCAGCCCTGGAGGCCATCACTGGCGTCAAACGCACCTGGGAGGACCTGGACAAGGTCGGGGAGAGGATCTGGAACCTCACCCGCATGTACTGGGTGCGCGAGATCGAAGGCTTTGGCCGGGAATGGGACCTGCCCTCCCCGCGTTTCTACGAGGAACCTCCCACTTCCGGCGCGACCAAAGGTCAGATCACAAAGTTCGAGGATGTCCAGAAACTGCTCGACATGTACTATGAGCAGCGTGGCTGGACCTCGGACGGTCTGCCAAAACCCGAGACGATCGACAGCCTCGGCCTGAGAGCGTTCGTTGGCTGATATGCCTGCAACTCTGCGCCTGGGCGCTTCTCTCAAACAGCTCCTCGGGGGGAGGGATGAGTTCAGTGTAGAGGTTGGACGCAGCGTGCGCGATACCGCCCTGTCGCTGGGTATCAATCCTGACCTGGTGGCGATGGTCTCGGCTAACGGCGAGATGCAGACCAAGGACTACATTATCAAGGAGGGGGATGCCATCCGGCTTTTGGCGGTAGTCGGCGGTGGATAGTTGAAAACCCGGGCGGCAGAAGGATTGCCGCCCGGTTGGCGCTTCCCTCGCACATATGGGAAGTATTACCGCACAATCGACCGGACTTGTTCATGCATATAGAGCGGCAGGTAGTATCGCCCCCCGGCATTCTTGCCGCTCGAACCGGAGGCTTTCCACCCGCCGAAGGGCTGGTAACCGGGCCAGGCGCCGGTAGTTGCCCCTTGCGGACGGTTGGCGTAGGTGACGCCAGCCTCGATCC
>VGNO01000058.1 GCA_016865985.1 Chloroflexota bacterium
CGGTGCATACTTCGAGGTAGTCTCAGAGCGATTTTTCCAGCATAGCCTTGATTCAGATATGGTTCTGGAATCTCTAATCCTTGTGTTTGAGCAACATGAATCCAAGACCTTGCCGCCTTTTCAAGATTTGTGATAGCTTCGTCAGGGGTTTCGCCCTGAGAAAAACAGCCTGGGAATTCCAATATCTCGGCCGCATAAGAACCTTCATCGGGAATTAGAATCCTAGAATAGGGTAATTTCAAATAATCATCTGGTGTTTTGAGCATTTCAATCTCCACTTTTTATTGTGTTGTTATCCATCATCTCTTCGATAGTATCCAAATCTTGACCCAGAATATCAATGATGTTCCTAACAGTATATTTGTTCAACTTTGTATGCCCTGGTATGCTTAGGGGTTTGTTTGTTGCCAGATAAATGCTTTTATAAGTTGGCTCATTCCCTTGATCCACCCTAATTCTACCAATTTGCTTGGCAACATTTCGTAGAGCATCCAACTTTACATTAGCAGCGCCATCATACATGCTCTGCAATTCTCGCCTGAGTTTGGTAATTTTGTTCTTGTTCATAATATCATATATGATATTACTTATCAATGGTTAAAAACACTTGAAAAATTGTGAACAGGGATGTTTCCCGCTTTATGAGTTTTCCTTGAGTACCCATTTTATTCTCCCTTTCAAAACCATGGAGGCAACATTTGATTTATGCGACCCAAAACTGGAGATAGTATATAACAAAATGCCGGTTCTGAAAACCGGGCGCGGCGTTCCATCAGGAAACATTCAGGGTCAAGGCTCCCGATCCGCTTCGAGATCTTGGCGTTGCAGGAGCATGGTCGGCCCCGGCCTGGCCGACCGCAGGTCTCAAACCGACAACCCTGAGACCTCGCTCAATGTTGGGAGCGGGGAAGTCCCCTTGCAGGGGCGCTTCGCGAAGACCCCGCCCAAAGGCATAGCCCATGCGCAGCGGCGGGAGGGTCAAGACTCCTTAGCGATTATCCACCACTTCTACCAAGCCAGGTGCGTACCCACAGCGGTAAAGCCGCTGTCACCTGGAGATTGTGTTGGGCAGCTTCTACTTCTTATCGTAGTGGTAAATTCTCAATGGGGAAATACTATTTCGCCAGTAAGAAATAACAGAAGAAGCGCTCCGATCACGGTTGATACATAAACCAATAGCGCATTTTCTTTTTGCCTGATGATTGCTAGGAGACCTGTAATGAAGGCTGATATTCCAGCGACCATTCCAACGAGCATTGTGAACGCCAAAGCCGGTCTCCCGGCTATATCTGCCAGGATAGTTTCGCCTGCCGGGATCGATTTATATAACGAGTTTGCGAATGATGTACCGATGATAAACAAGAATGGCATTGCAACTATAAGCCCGGTTGACCACTTGCCTAACATCGTTTTTGGTGCAATTCTCCAGGGTTGTTTTGTCATACTATCTTCCCTTCCGAACAGGAAACCAAAATTCATCTAATTCTACACTCATGCAATCTGTTTTGTCCCGATTTTCCTTGTAAAAAACACCTTCTCTCGTGATATATGCCGCCCGCCAGTGTGGGTTACCGGCGGCGGTTGTGAATGAACATGGCAACCGAGCCGACTGCGCCAACGATGAAAGATGCCAGGCAAACCATAATAAAGGTCACATTCAGGGCATCGGTAACAGGGCTCTCTATCAGGTTCTGGAGCGCGTCTGAGGTTGCCGGATTGTGTGTGACAGAATCGGAAGCAATGCTCAGGATGGTGAAGAGAACAAAGCCGAGAACCGACGCCAAGAGAAGGAAAATGAACAACCTTGTGGTTCGCCAGGGGTGGGCAAATGCAAGGACAAAGGCAGTCGCTGCAAGTAAGGCCAGCAGGATGCCAGGCGGATTATCGTCAATCCCTACGACGACCGAAGCAATTGCTGATAAGCCACAGATCGCCAAGAGGATAAGTGTCTTGATTCTGTTGCGTGGCGTTGAAAAAGCATCGGTCATGACAATCTCCTTTTTTGATAGTGGCTTCATCAAAGTTTGCCCAACTCGCGTATAAGCGGATTGCATACCCCTGCGGGTACTTCGTAACGGCTTATAAGCGATCCGCACGGGTCCCCGGAGGGGATAAAAGGCGAAACGATTCGGCCCATATATGGCGTTGGATAAATTCAAGTTATAACCCTCTACGGGGGTTGTATATCGGCTTATGGGCGGTTCGAAAAACTCCCAGACCTTTAGGATTTCATCCGGCGGTGAAATTCACGCTGCCGGCGCATTCAGTATAGCAAATCGTACGGGCGGTTACAAGCGCGAGTCGCACTGATGGCAATGTCCGTCCAATGTGTCAATCTGAGTCGTTGATTGGCGAAGCAATCTCACGAAAGCCAGCGGAAACTGAATTGCAGGAGATTGTCCACGCTGCGGGTGCGATACTGTTCGCAATGAACGCTCACTTCACCTGCCACACATGCACCACCGGCTTGGCGCCGTCGGCGTAGAGTTCGAGCACGTAGAGCAGGCCGTTCTCCCGGTCGAAGGCGGCGTCGCCGATGCGGTAGCGGCGCTGGTCGCCCCAGCCGAGGTTCTGCAGGTCCCATTCGGGCGTGCTGATGGCGCTTTACACATCCCTGCGCATCCCGAAGATTTTTAGCCGGGCGCTCTGCCAGGCCGGGGGGTACGAGTACTGGGGTTACGAGGGCGTGGTGGTGGACCTGGCGCGCCACTTGCCCGTTCCGCCGGTCCGACTCTGGCTCGATTGCGGGCGGATGGATTTCCTGCTCGATGCCAACCGTAAGATGCAGGCCTTGTTGCAGGAAAAGGGGTATGATATGGCGTATAAGGAGAATGGCGGGGCGCATAACTACGCCACCTGGCGCGACAGTCTCTGGCGCGGCTTGGAGTACCTGTTCCCGGCATAATCCATTTCTATCTGTGCCTGCGAGGGAGGCGCGCATGGCATTTGTGGGTGAGAACCTGGCGGATTTTGGTCGAGGCGCCTGTGAGATGGACGCCCGGCTGCGCTCGCGCCTGACCCTGGGCGAGTTGTTCGGCCTGACGATCAGCCTGGTCGGGCTGGTGACTTTCATCGGCGCATATGCGCTGCTGGGGATCGAACCGTTCGACTACGGGATCTACCTCAAGACCGCCGGCGGCAACCTGGAGCAGTATTACTATGCCGATTGGTTCCTGCCAGTCTTCCGCCTGCTTGCCTGGCTGCCCTGGTGGCGGGGCTACCTGTTGTGGGGACTGTTGAACCTGGGCGGGGTCTTCGTTGCCGGGCGGATCTTCGGCGGTCCGCGTGCGCTGGTCCTTTGCTCGTTCCAGGCGCTATCCACCCTCGCCAGCGGGCAGGTCACCGGTTTGCTGGTCGGTTGCCTGGCGCTGGGTTGGTGGGCGATGGCGCACCACCGTTGGGAACTGGCCGGCCTGGGCTTCTTCCTCGCCAGCGCCAAGTTCCAGATCGGGCTGCCGTTCGGGTTCCTGCTCTTGCTGGCGGCGGAGGTGGGTTGGCGCGCCAGGCTGCGGGCGCTGCTCCTGCCGGCGGCTCTCTCCATCCTGTCCCTGGTCGCTTCCCCGGCCTGGCCGCTGGCGCTGTGGGAGCGCATTGCGGCCGTCCCGCCCTACGACTGGGGCTGCATCAGCCTCTGGCGCTGGCTGGGACCGGGCGCCATGTTAATCTGGCTGCCGCCCCTGCTGCTGCCGCTTGCCAGGAGGAAACGCTTCCTGGCGCTGGCGGCTGCCGTCCCCCTGGCGCTGCCGTATTTCCAGCAGGCGGACCTGCTGGCGCTGTTCGTCCTGCCGGTCGGCTGGCTGCCGGCGCTGCTGGGCAACCTCGGTTTCCTGTATTTCGAATTCCTGTACGAGGCGCTCCCCTGGCTGTGGGTTGCGCCGTTGAGTCTCTACCTGGCCATCACCCTGCCGGCCCTCGCCGCCTGGCTCCGGCAATGCGCTGGCCGAATGAAAGGTTTGCGATGATCCTGGCAACGCTGTGTTACATTAAGCATGAGGGGCAGACATTGATGGTCTTCCGCAATAAGAAGCCCGGCGACATCCATGCCGGGAAGTGGAACGGCCTGGGCGGCAAGTTCGAGCCGGGCGAGACGCCGGAGGAATGCGTCATCCGCGAGCTGCGCGAGGAATCCGGGTTGGAAATCGCCAATCCGCATTGGCGTGGGTTGCTGATGTTCCCCGGCTTCAAAGGGGATGACTGGTATGTCTTCGTTTTCACCGCCGCCGAATTCACCGGTGAACTGATCGATTCCCCGGAGGGCGACCTGCGCTGGGTGCCGGATGATGAATTGGAATCGCTCTCCCTGTGGCCGAGCGACCGGATTTTCTTCCAGTGGATGCGGGAGGGGAGGTTCTTTTCGGCAAAGTTCGTGTACGAGGGGGAGGAGATGAGAAACCACGTTGTATCATTTCACTCCCCAGAAAAGGTATAATAAGACCGGGAGATAGCCTGTGGCTCTCTTGATTGAAACCCAACCTGTTCCCCTGACTGTAGATGATGACGGCGTAGTACGAGTTGGTCGCACCCGCGTTACGCTGGACACGTTGATTGACGCGTTCCAGGAAGGCGCAACGGCGGAGGAAATTGTCCATCAGTATCCCTCCCTGACCCTGCCCGATGTTTATTCCGTTATCGGGTATTACCTGAAAAACCGGTATGAGGTGGATAAATACTTGGAAGCACGCCAGGAGCAGGCCGGAGAAGTCCGGGAGCAGAATGAATCGAAATATGATCCTGGCGGTGTGCGCGAGCGACTGCTGAAACGACAGTCAAAGGCAAAATAGAGGTATGCTCCGACTGGCTGCCGACGAAAACTTCAATAACGATATTCTACGCGGGTTGCTTCGTCGCAAGCCGGACCTGGACATTGTCCGTATTCAGGATGTTGGTCTCTCTGGCACAGACGACCCTGCCGTACTCGAATGGGCAGCACGAGAAGGCAGGGTTTTATTAACGCACGATGTCAACACAGTAACGCGCTATGCTTATGAACGCATCCTGACGGGAAAGCGTATGCCAGGCATCTTCGCAGCCGACCGTGCGGTCCCGATCGGAATAGCCATAGAAGACCTGATCTTATTGGCCGAATCCAGTTTAACAAACGAATGGGAGGGGCAGGTACGCTACTTGCCTCTGCGATAGATATGTCCATCTTCACCTCCAAACACATCCTGCTCTGCGTCACCGGCTCGATCGCGGCTTATAAGGCCGCCGACCTGGCCTCCAAACTGACCCAGGCCGGGGCGCTGGTGGACGTGATCCTGACCCCGGCCGCGGAAAAGTTCGTCACGCCGCTCACCTTCCAGTCGGTCACCGGGCGCAAGGCTTTCACCGATGCGGATTTATGGGGCGGCGAGGCGCACGTGCTCCATGTCGGTCTCGGTCAGGCCGCGGACCTGCTGGCGGTCGCCCCGGCCACCGCCAGCACGATCGCCAAGTTGGCGCATGGCATCGCCGATAACCTCGTCACCATCGCCGCCCTTGCCGCCCGCTGCCCCACCCTCATCGCCCCTGCGATGGATGTAGGCATGTTCGAGCATCCCGCCACGCAGGAGAACGTCCATACCCTGTGCGGGCGCGGCGTCTATTTTGCCGGGCCGGACGAAGGCCGGATGGCCTCCGGGCTGGTTGGCCGCGGCCGTTTCGTCGAACCGGCGGAATTGCTCGGCCACATCCGCCTGACGCTGGGGTTCGGCGGTAAACTAGCCGGGAAAAAGATTGTTGTCACCGCCGGGGGGACGCAGGAACCGCTCGACCCGGTGCGGGTGTTGACGAACAAATCGTCCGGCAGGCAGGGCTACGCCATCGCCCAGGCAGCCCTCGATGCCGGTGGGACCGTCGTCCTGGTCGCCGCGCCGACGGCCTTGATCCCGCCCGTGGGGGCGCGGTTGGTCCCGGTCCGCACAGCGGAGGAGATGAAAGAAGCCGTGCTGGCCGAATCTGCCGGGGCCGAGGCGCTGGTGATGGCGGCGGCAGTGGCGGATTTCCGTCCGAAAAAAACCGCGGCAGATAAACTCAAGAAACGCGCTGGCATCCCGCCGGTCGATCTGGAAGCCGCGCCGGATGTGCTTTTGTCGGTGAAGGGGATGAAGTCCAACCGGCCGCGGGTCGTGGTCGGGTTCGCCGCCGAGAGCCGGGACCTGCTGGAAAACGCCGCTGCCAAGTTGAAATCCAAAACTCTCGACCTGATCGCCGCCAACGATATCTCCGCCCCGGATGCAGGCTTCAGCGTGGACACCAACCGAGTCTCGCTCCTGTTCGCGAATGGCGATCGCGAATCCCTGCCCCTGATGAGCAAGGCCGAGGTTGCCGAGGTCATCATCGATCGCCTGTCGGGCTTGTTGGAGAAAAATTGAAACGGATCCTGGTCATTTCCGATGTCCATTCGAACCTGACAGCCCTCGAGGCCGTCCTGGCTGATGCCGGGAAATTCGATGAGACCTGGTGCCTGGGCGACCTGGTCGGCTACGGGCCCGACCCGAACGAGTGTGTGGCGCGCATCCAGGGCCTGCCAAACCTGACCTGCCTGATGGGCAACCATGACCTGGCCGCCCTCGACAGTCTCTCACTGGAAGCGTTCAACATGGAGGCGCGGCGTTCCATCCTCTGGCAGCGGGAGCGCCTGAGCGCCGCCAGCCTGGATTTCCTCAAATCCCTGCCGGGAGGCGGGGTGGAGCGGGGGAAGGCTTTCCTGGCGCACGGCAGCCCGCGAGACCCGATCTGGGAGTACGTTCTCAACAGCCAGGTGGCGCGCCAGTGCCTGCAAGAAGTTTCCTCCCGCTGGTGCCTGGTAGGCCATTCACATTTCCAGGCGACCTTCCAGTACCTGCCGGACCTAGATGACATCCAGATCTTTGTTCTCCAGGTGGGGGATCGCCACCAAATGACGGAACGCGCCATCCTCAACCCCGGCTCGGTCGGACAGCCGCGCGACCGAAACCCGCGCGCCGCCTATGCCTTCTTCTACCCCGGCAAGGGCTTTTGGGAGCCGCGCCGGGTGGCTTATGATTTCGGATCCGTCCAGCGGCGGATCATGGCTGCCGGCTTGCCCCAGCGCCATGCCGACCGGTTGAGCGGCGGGATCTAGGAACAAATTGGGTCCTGTCTGCGTCCTGAATGCGAAACCATCCATTGTTCACTTGTTAAGGAGGAGTATCCCATGAAACGCACGTTGATCGCCCTGGCCTTGCTGGCCATCATCCTGACGGCTTGCGCTTCGCAGGCAGCCAGCGAGGAGCCGTACATGCTCTCCGAGCCATACACCGAGGAGAGTCGCGCATACGAAGTCGAAGCCCCGGCGCCGGCCATGGACGTGGCCGGTCAGAGTTACTCCGAAGGCGGCGAGTACAATGCCAGCCTGCCGTCCTCCCAGGAGCGGTTGGTCATCATGAACGCCAACCTGACCATCGTGGTGGCCGACCCGGAAACGAAGATGAATGACATCGCAGCCCTGGCCGAGGGGATGGGCGGCTTCGTTGTTTCATCCAACCTGTACCAGACCTATACCAACAGCGGATCGACTGCGCCGGAGGCCTACATCACCGTGCGCGTCCCTGCCGGGCAACTGGATACCGCCCTGACCCAGATCAAGGCCGATGTGGTCGAGGTGCAGAACGAAAACCGCTCCGGCCAGGATGTTACCCAGGAATACGTCGACCTTTCATCCCGCCTGAAAGCGTATGAAGACGCACTGGAGCAACTCGAAGCCATCATGGAGACCAATACCACGCCGGAAGAGGTCTTGAACGTCTTCAACCAGATGATGTATTACCGTGAGCAGATCGAGATCATCAAGGGCCAGATGCAGTACTATGAACAGGCATCAGCGCTCTCTGCCATCAGCGTGACCATCATCGCCGAGGAGACCATCCAGCCGCTCGAGATCGGCGGTTGGAAACCGGAAGGGGTGGTGCGGGATGCCGTCCAGACCCTGATCGACTTCCTGCAAGGGTTCGTGGACTTCCTCATCTGGTTGGTGATCTTCATCCTGCCGATGCTGCTGGTCATCTTTGGCCCGCTCGCCCTCGTCATCTGGGCCATCATCGCCGGCGTCAAGCGCCGCAAGGCAAAGAAGGCTCAAAAAGCCGCCTCGCAATAGGATCGCCTGGAGGCGAAAGGATAACCGGCATGGGGCCTGGCAGGAGGTAAAACCTGCCAGGCCTTTTCGCTTATAATCCCGCTCATCATGGAAAAACTCGCCCGTCAAGCCCTGTCGCTCTTCGGCATCCACCTGACCGGACGGCATGTGGTGGCGCTGCTGACCTATGAACGCCTGTTGTTGGAGTGGAACCAGAAGTTCAACCTGACGGCCATCCGGGATGAGGAGGGCATCCGCACCAAGCATTTCCTGGATTCCTTTTCCTGCATCCTGGCATGGAAGGCCTTCCCGCCGACGCGCCTGGTCGATGTCGGGACAGGGGCCGGTTTCCCCGGCATCCCGCTCAAGATCCTGTACCCTTCGATGCGCCTGACGCTGGTCGAATCGGTCGGCAAGAAGGTTGCATTCTGCCGGCATGTCGTCGGGCAGTTGGGGATGGAGGACGTGGAGGTGGTCCACGCCCGGGCGGAGGACCTCGGCCAGATCCCCGCCCACCGCCAGGGATATGACTGGGCCGTGGCGCGGGCGGTGGCGAACCTGCGGGTATTGGCCGAATACCTCCTGCCGCTGGTGCAGGTGGGCGGTCACATGCTGGCGCAGAAGGGCGAGAGCGGCCCCGCCGAAGCGCACGCGGCTGGGAAGGCGGTCAAATTGCTGGGAGGGGAGGTCGAGCAGTTGCTGCCGGTGGCGCTGCCGGGGGTGACGGAGGAACGCTACCTGGTGCTGGTGGAAAAGGTTGCCGCGACGCCGCCGCGTTACCCGCGCAAGGCGGGCGTCCCGGCGAAGGAACCGCTGTAAGCGTTGAAAATCGGGAGGAAAAACCGGGCGGGCAGGCGTAATTCCCCTTCCAATGCGCATTCCGAGTCAAAATACAAAGGCGGCTGTTACGCCGCCAAGGTCCCTACACCTTCGCAAGATCCATGTCCCGTGGCATTTCATCCCATGTTCTGCCCTCGAGTAATCTGCCCGCTTTCTTCTTTTGCACGCCTCCCCACTGTTTGAAAAAGAACGGCGCTTGGGCTTGATTGCATCGATCCCGCACGCCGACCACCCACTCTCTCTCCAGCGGACGCGCCCCAGGATCAGACTCGCCGCCAACAATGACCCAATTGATCCCTTTGAGATTTATCTTCGGCATTGGACCCAGCAGCGGCTCCACGGACAAAAACTTGATCTTCGCGCCCGTCCTCCGCAGGTCGTCGATCCGATAGACGTAATCCTCGGTCTCCACGCTGACGCCCATCCATAAAACGAAAGGATGACCATTCAGGCCATCCTTTTCAACTCACTTCGCAGGCAGGCGGTCATACTCCGCAGGCTCCTTGTGCGGAACCTGGGCGAGCGCCGCAAGAAACTTCTTTCGACTGGCACGCGCGGCGCGATCGTGGATATAGTCCTCCGCGCCGAGAGCGGAAATCTTTTCCGCCAACGCCAGGGTGATCAACTGGTTGATGGAAATGTTATCCTTGCGCGCCAGTTCGCGCGCGGCTTTATGAAGGGAAGCGGGGAGTCTGAGACTGATTGCGCTCATGGTAATTCTCCAATCATGGTAAGAAACTCTACTGGCGATATGGCCTTGATTCCAAAATTCTTCAAGTTCTTAAAATCCTGTTTGTTGTAGGTGACGATAAACTGGCATCCTGCCGCCACCGCCAATTCGAGAACCATGTCGTCATTGAGGTCTTTCAAGACGGGACGCCACAAAAAGAATATCCTTTGTTCATGCGCGACTTCGCAGATGTAGTCGAGAACATCGTCGATCGCGCGTGCCGTTATCGGAACTTCGCCTGTCAGGCGTTTCGCGGCATCTTCATATTCCAGGATCAGCGCGACGGAAATATTGATCTCGAATTTGTCGCTCTCGCCAAGAAGCGACACAAGCCGAAAGGACGCGCCGTCTCTCGAACGCAAGGAGGAGACAATGACATTTGTGTCGATGACGACGCTGTATTTCATGTCGGTATTGTATGTGATACCAGGAGTTTTGTCAATTTGTTTGCCGTCTACGCGCTCTTACGCAACCAAAAAGGCGGCTGTTACGCCGCCTTCGCAAAATTCATCTCCCGCGGCATTTCATCCCATGTTCTGCCCTCGAGTAATCTGCCCGCTTTCTTCTTTTGCACGCCGCCCCACTGTTTGAAAAAGAATGGCGCTTGGGCTTGATTGCATTGATCCCGCACGCCGACAACCCACTCTCGTTCCAGCGGACGCGCCCCAGGACCAGACTCGCCGCCAACAATGACCCAATTGATCCCTTTGAGATTCAATTTCGGCATCGGTCCCAGCAACGGCTCCACGGACAAGAACTTGATCTTCGCGCCCGTCCTCCGCAGGTCGTCGATCCGATAGACGTAATCCTTGGTCTCCACGCTGACGCCCATCCAGATATTCTCCGCCCACTCCAAGCGCGGACTGAGCTCCGCCAGCCGTTCCGAGCGTTTGGTCAGAACCTGGAACTGGCGCCAGTGGGCGCGCTTCATCACATCGAAGACGCGCTGAATGAATTCCAAAGGTACATCCTTGTGGAACAGGTCGCTCATTGAATTGACGAAGATGGCTTGCGGGGTTTTCCATTCCAACGGCTTTTCGAGCGCCTGCCCGTGCATGGACAACTTGAACCCGTTGACATAGTTCGGCTGTCCCATCGCTTGCAGACGCTTCGCCATCCGCTCCGCGTAGCAATGCTTACAGCCTGGACTGATTTTCGTGCAACCAGTAAGCGGATTCCAAGTGGTTTCTGTCCACTCGATTCGGGAGCGCGGCATTTTCTACTCCGAGACTGATGTTCGCTTCATTTTGCGGCTCACCGTGTAGAAATCCTTCCGAGACGTTCATCAAAACAAAACTCCGAGCCTGCGAAGCGCCCGGAGTTCGTTTCAAAATATCCCGCCACAGGCGAGACCTGGAATTCAATCCTGCTTTGCACGCTGACCCGTCGTGACGCATCCAAAATTTCAAGCGACACAAGATTGCCTTTATCGTCATAATCAAGAATCACGCCAGGCTTATCCTCGTCGCTCTCAGTGACGGGAGTTTTCGCAAAGATGATGGTAAGCGTGTCGGTTTGGCTACCGTAATTAACTTTCATATCTATCTCAAGTACTTTCAAAACTCGGAGACTTTCGCCTCCGAGTTTGGGCTTCACGCATACGCTGGTTCATAATGCAGCACGAGCAACTGCTCTTCCCGCAATGCCAGTTCCGCATAGGTGCGACCATCGTTATCCGTAAATTCCACCTCGTAAACATCAGGCGCGAGAAATTCCACGACCGTACCGACCTGTCCGAGCCGCAGATCTTTCTCGGGCAGTTCCTGGGTAAGCGCAACAACATCGAGTAATTTGACTTTGTTTTTCATCTTCGTTCTCCTACAATACATAACAACTCGTAAGGTGTGGAAAATCCTCCCCACTGCGGACAATCCACGAAGTGCGGACAACCGCCGCTTTGCCCTGACGTCTCATCGAAAAATCAACCACAAAGCGTTGACCAAATTCATCGCGTTCAGTCGGCGGGGATTCTTCGGTCAGAACGGCGGACAAAATCGCCTGTTGCAATTCTTCCGCATCGTCAGCCGCGATCCCCAACGCCGTGACAAAGACGCGAGCTTTGTGCCTGCCGCGCGGATGACTGGAACTCAGGCAGTAGTCACGCTATTTTTCGATCTCAACAACGGCACGGTCAGCGTTTGGCAGTTTCATCTGTAAAAATTATACCGCTTCTTTCCCAAACAATAGGCAGCCATTGCCGCCCGCTTCGCCATCCGCTCCGCGTAGCAATGTTTACAGCCAGGACTGATTTTTGTACAACCCGTAAGCGGATTCCAGGTGGATTCTGTCCACTCGATTCGGGAGCGCGGCATTTTTCTACTCCGACTGATTTTACAACAGGTTGTCTTGTTCCGAAATTTTCGAGCGAGTTTCCCTTGCGTTTACATTCGTCGAGTTGTATAATTTATTCAAAATCGCTAATTTGGAGATTTTCATGTCTACTTCCAAAACCATTGCCTCGACTGAAGTCCAAAACAACTTTGGCTTGATTCTGACCGACGTAGTCCAAAACAATACGCGTTACATTGTCAAACGTCATAATCTGCCGCAAGCAATCATCCTGAGCCTGACGGATTTCGAGCAACTTTTGACGAATCAAAAAGAACAAGGCAAAATGGCGCAAATGGTGAGAGAGTTAGCGCCCTCTTATAAATTCGGCGAAGCGATTGAAAGCAAGTAACAATGAAAAAAGATTTTTCTGCTGGCTTCGAATCGTTCGTAATAAAAAACTCGTTTGTTGTTCACGCGGATTGCATTGAATGGATGAGACTGATTCCAGAGTCATCCATCCACGCGGTTGTGACCGATCCGCCTTATGGGGTAAAAGAATACGAGCCCGAGCAATTGGAAAAGCGAACAAATGGAAACGGCGGGGTTTGGCGAATTCCACCATCGTTCGACGGACATGTTCGTTCTCCACTGCCGCGCTTTACAGCGTTGAATAATGGCGAACGAAAGCAGATGAAAGATTATTTTTCCGAATGGGCGAAACTGGTTTTGCGAATCGTTCGCCCAGGCGGGCATATTTTTGTCGCGTCCAATGCCTTCCTTTCTCAAATTGTCTTTTCTGCAATTGCCGAGCAGGGATTTGAATTTCGCGGCGAAGTCATCCGCCTTGTTAGAACCATGCGCGGCGGTGACAGACCGAAGAACGCCGAAGATGAATACCCCGATGTTTGCTCCATGCCGAGAAGCCGCTATGAGCCGTGGGGGGTCTTCCGTAAACAATTAATAAATGGCATGAAAGTAAGCGATTGTCTGCGTGAGTTTCAAACAGGCGGTCTACGTCGCAAGCCCGACGGGAAACCCTTTGAAGATGTTATTGAAAGTGAACGAACACCGCAAAAGGAAAGAGAAATTGCCGACCACCCTAGCCTTAAGCCGCAATCCTTTTTGCGAAAGATTGTTTATAGTTCACTGCCGTTGGGCGAAGGGATTGTTTTAGATCCATTTATGGGTTCAGGCTCAACCATTGCCGCCGCGAACGCCGTCGGTTATTCCTCCATCGGCATAGAGCGCATAGATGAGTATTACCAGATGAGCAAACAGGCGATCAAGAAACTTTCGGCTATTGTCGTCAAAGACGCACAACTGGTACTATCGTTCGCATAAATCTTCGTACAACCAATTGGCTTTCATCTTCTGAACGCCGCTTTGCGTCAAACTGGCAGTGATCGTTCGACGGCTCTTCGCTGAGCGACCTGAAAACGCCCAATCCTTTTTCGTGAGTTTCGCCGCGTAAACGGCTCGAAACGAGAAAGGCTTGGGCGCGATGTTTTTCAACTTATCACTGGATGTATTGCTATCGAACACAAACACCATCAGCCAAACGGATTCGGGGTTATGTCCCTGCCAGCCTGACAAGCGCCGAGAGCCTTTGATTTCGATTCCCTCTGTCGAATGCTGAACCGAGTTATTCGCAAAGACGCCTATGGGAATCAAATCAGGGTGTCCATTGTTGTACTGATTCCTCGCCAAAGTCGGGCAATATTTGGAATGGTGACATTCAAATATTCGCCCACCATACTGCTGAAATTCGCAGGCATGAAAAAAGATTCCAGGCGCGGCATTTCTTTGGTATTGAGTTTCTGGTTGATGAAACCGAGAAAATCCAGAAAATCCTGCATGGCGCGCTGGACGTGTTCGGTCTTCAAATCATAGGGCAGAGCGCAGTTTGGATTGAATCCATTTGAGTTCAGGGGGCGTGGAATGCAGGCAAGTTTTTCTACAGTGTTCATGAGTTCTCTCCTATTCCTGATTTTACTCTGGTATCGGCAT
>VGNO01000059.1 GCA_016865985.1 Chloroflexota bacterium
AAAGCCATCGAACTGCTGAAGGTACCAGCAGACCGCAACCCCCAGGCTGCGGCGCGCGGCCGTGCCCGTTTCCTGGCACAGGCGGCAACTTTAGCCCCTGCCGTATCCACAGGGAAAAAACAGCGTCTCATGGGATGGATGACAGTATCCAGAAAGGGAAAAATTACCATGAACGCTGTGATTGCAGTTGTTGTTGCGATCGTGATGTTGCTGGGCGGGTCCGCAACCGTCTATGCCGCCCAGGACGACCTCCCGACCGAGGCGCTCTACCCGGTCAAGATATTCACCGAAGATGCGCAACTCTGGATGAATACCAACGCCGAAGTGGAGGTGGATATGTTGATGGCGCTGGTCGAGAAACGGGTACAGGAGATGGTCGCCATGACCGCCCTGGGAGTCGTGCCGCCAGCCGAGGCTGCCCAGCGGTTGAACTTGCATATAGAAAATGCCCTGCAGACCGCCGCCGAAATGGACGATGCCGCCATGCAGGGCGCGTTGTTGAAGATCCAAACCTCCCTGCAAACGCAGCAGCAGGTCATGACCATCCTGCAAACCCAGTCCAGCGGCGAGACGAGCCAGTTGATGGCCCAGATCCAGACCATGCTCGAGACCCGCATCCGGATGGTGGACAGCGGGATCGTCGACCCGCAGGGATTCCGCAATACGGTGCGCGCCGAGTTGCAACCGCAGGGCGCTCCAACCGATGCCGGTAATGGACCCGGCCCGCAGGGCTCCGGCACGCCATCCGGCAAAGGGAATGCGGGCGAGGGCGGTGAAAACCAGGGCGAAGGCGGTGGGGATCCGCTCCACACCCCCACCGGCGGAGGGAACCCCGACCCGGTCAAGACCCCCGGTCCGAAAGGCCCCGGCGGGTCGGGCGGCAATAAACCCTAATGCCCGAACCAGACCGATCGACTTCCGCCCCCGTTCCCAACCCGGAACGAGGGCGGATTGATTTTTATGATAATTATATAGTTTATTGACAGCCCACACCAGGCCGGGTATACTCACCGTACCATGAAAAGCACCCGGGAACGAATCCTGCTGACGATGCAGCGCCAGCCGCGGTCCACGATCAACGACCTGGCCGAGGCGGTCGGCATCAACCCGATCTCCGTCCGCCACCACCTCAGCAACCTGCAGGTCGAGGGGCTGGTCCAGGCGGAGGAGGAACGGCACGGCGTCGGCCGGCCGCGGTTGGTCTATTTCCTGACCGAGACCGGCCTGGAGCGCTTCCCGACCCGTTACCTGCGCCTGACCTCCCGCCTGCTCGACCAACTCAAGGAGAGCCTGCCGGGACCTGTCGTCGGCAAACTCTTCCTCCAGATGGCCGAGGAAATGGCCGGCGATTATGCCGCCAAACTTGCCGACCTGCCGATGGAAGAGCGGCTGGACTTCTTGAAAACACTGCTGGCGGATGAAGGCTTCAACATCGAGTGGGAGAAAGCCGGCAGCGAGTACCGCATCCACGAGATCACCTGCCCGTATCTCCAGATCGGGCAGAACCATCCCGAGGTCTGCACCGTCGACCAGACCCTCATATCAAAAATGCTGGCCGTCCCGGCGAGCAAAGTGCGCTGCATCCTGAGCGGGGATGCCCATTGCACATATGTCATCCAGAGCGAGCAGCCAAAATGACCGAACCAGACAGCACACCAACCGAGATCCGCTGGGAGATCCACGAGACCCACCCGGACCTGGTCCCTGTCCTGCGGGCCAAATTGGCCGAAGTGGTCGATCCCGAGATCGGCCTGTCCATCATCCAGTTGGGTTTGATCCGCAAGATAAGGGTGGATGATGGGGTCCTCAAGGTAAATATGATCCTGACTACTCCCTTCTGCCCGTACGGCCCGGCAATGATCGAGACCACCCGCCAAAAGGCGCAGGAGGGGGTCGCCATGCCGGTGGTGATCGAACTGGGAATGGAGCCCTGGGATTTTTCGTTGATGGAGGATCCCGGCGCACTAGATTGGGGCCTGTACGCCTGACCAGTCGCTGGCAGCCGGTGGGTATTCTACCTGCCGGCTGATTTATTTTTGAGATGAACCGCGAGGGGATGATCGGACTCCTCGAAACTGGAGAGCATGATCAACAACTCAGCAGGGGCCTTTCCAACATTGCGCCACTGGTGGCTGAGATGAGCGGCAAAAAGCAGGCTATCGCCGGAATTCAACACATAGGGTTTGCGTTCGACGCGATACTCGATCATGCCTTGCAAACAATAAACGAATTCATGGCCGGTATGCACCATAGCCATCGGCCCGCTGTCCGCACCCGCTTCAAGAGATAACACGAATGGCTCCACGCGGCCAATGAACTTCTCGCCCCCCCGCCCTTCCCAATATCCACGTTCGATGGGGACCCGCGCACCTGTTTGCGCCTTCACATGGATCACCTCCTGGCGCGCCTCCTCCTGACCAAAAAAAGCAGTAACGGGAATGGCCAAGGCATCCGCCAGTTTATAGAGCGTACTGACTGAGGGAGAAGCCCGGCCGTGTTCTATCATGCTCAGAGCATTGGCTGAAAGACCGCTGGCCTGAGCCAGATACCGAAGGGACATCTTGTGCGATGTCCGTAACATCCTAAGCCGTTCGCCAACATTGGGGGGGTTTTCATGACTCATCGGTGATCTCCAGGAAATTCAATCCGATTATACAGTCATTCAGGTCCTGAAACCTTGCCTGCGATGTGTTTTTTTCTGCGTGGAAATTGCACGCAGAAAAACATATTCATTTTGAATTGTACATTCCGCCTTGAATCGTCATTTATTCAAGGACAACATCCCTTCGAGGTGATAACAGTCACATCGTTGTTGTGACATGTTGCACAATGAAGAGGGTAGGGGAAGGAGTATAGTCTAATGCAAGTATATATGTATATCCGAATTTTCGAAAGAAAGCCATTTCGTATGGAAATCACCCCCCTCCATCAGGAAGTCACCAACCTTCACGCCGAAGTTTGTTCTGCACTGGCCGACCCGAACCGCATCCTGATCCTTTATGCCCTCTCCGAGAAACCATACACAGTCAGCGACCTGACGACCGCCCTCGGCCTGCCGCAACCAACCACTTCGCGCCACCTCAAGGTGCTGCGAGACCGTAACCTGGTTAAAGCCACTCGTCAAGGCATGAATGTGGAATACAGCCTGGACGACCTTCGTCTCATCGAGGCGCTCGACTTGCTGCGCGGCGTGATGCGCGACCGCATCACCCACCGCGCTTCGCTGGTCGAGGAATATGTCGAATCCAAACAGGCGTAGTTTCGCCTGGTCATTCCACCTGGCAGGTGAACGCCTGCGAGATGACAATCCAAAAAAAGGAGAAAATGAAATGGCAAAGCCCGAAGAAATCTTTCCCGAAAGTGTTCTGAAAGCCATCGGCGGCAAGCCGGTCAAGAACAAACTGTCCGTGGTGGTCCTGAGCGGCGACCTGGACAAGGTGATGGCCGCCTTCATCATCGGCACCGGCGCGGCCGCCTCCGGCATGGAAGTGACCATGTTCTTCACCTTCTGGGGCATGAAAGCCATCCAGAAGGATGGCATTATGACCGGCAAAAGCCTGTTCGGGCGGATGCTCGGCCTGATGAACCGCGGCGGACTGAAGGCCATTGGCCCCAGCCGGCTGAACATGGGCGGGATGGGACGCTGGATGTTCAAACTGATGATGAAACAGAAAGGCGTCGCCTCCCTGTCCGAACTATACGACACAGCCGTCGAACTGGGCATCAAAATGATGCCGTGCCAGATGAGCATGGACGTGATGGAATACGATCCGGCGAAAGATTTCAAGCCCAATGTCACCGAACCGGTCGGCGTGGCGAAGTTCCTCGAAGAAGCATCCGAAAGCCGCGTCACCCTCTTTATCTAAACGCAAAGGAGTAATTCAATGACCACCCTCGATCTCAAAGGCCTGCTCTGCCCGATGCCCATCGTCAAGATGGCCAAAGCCATCAAGGAAATCGAAATTGGGCAGACCCTCGAAGCCGTTGCCTCCGACCCCGGCGTGATGGCCGACGTCCCGGCCTGGTGCCGCAGCACCGGCAACGAACTCGTCTCGCTGGACAAGGTGGAGAAGGAATTCCGCTTCGTTGTCCGCCGCGCAAAATAAGCGACGCGTCCCTGGCGGGATTCCCTCCCGCCGGGAACGGTTCAATTAGAGGTATCGAATGAACTTCCTTCTGTTGACACAGCTCCTGGCCGCGGCCGCGGCAGTCTTTTGCATCGCCGCCTTTGCGCTACGGCTGCGGACCTTCCTCCGGCTGGCGCGGCCCGCCGACCGGTCCGCGCTGAAGGGCAGCCCGGCCAAAGGCGTGGCCTACGCGCTGACGCTGGGCATGGCGCCCTGGGCAAAGGAAAGCACCCGCCGCCACGCGATTGCCTACCTGCGCGGCGTTGGCTTCCACCTGACCGTGTTCCTCAGCCTGGGCGTGCTGCTCCTCAGCCCGTGGCTCGCGCAGGTTCCCGGTCCGATTCGAATCGGGCTGGCAATCGTCACCGGCTTCGGCGCGGCGCTCGCGTTCCTGGGATTCGTCTCGCGCTTCTTCGAAAAAAGTCTGAAAGCCCTCAGCGCGCCGGATGATTATTTTGCCATCCTGCTGGTCAGCCTGTTCCTGGCTGCGGGGACGGTTGCACTTTGGAACCTGGCGCTGCTGCCCATGTTTTACATCGCCAGCGCGCTGGTGTTCGTTTACATGCCGCTCGGCAAGATCAGGCACTGCATTTACTTCTTCTTCTCCCGGCTGTTCTTCGGGAAATTCTTCGGGCGGCGCGGGGTCTTCCCGCACGGCCAGCAGGAGATGACGGCATGAGCGAGAAAACCGAAACCGCCCTGGGCGTCCTGCAAAAGCAGGTCAACCAGCCGCTGGCGGCCGCGCTCGAAGTCTGCGCCCGCTGCGGCATCTGCACCGAGGCCTGCCACTATTACCAGGCCGAGCCGATCGCGGCGCACATGCCTTCGATGCGCGCCGAGGAACTGCGCAAGGTCTATCGCTCGGAATACGACTGGCTGAGCAAACTCTTCCCGGCCTGGACGCGCTCCGAAAAACTGACCGACGAAAAACTGGCCACGCTGGCCGAGATGGCGTTCACCAAATGCACACTCTGCGCCCGCTGCACCATCAACTGCCCGATGGGCGTGGACACCCCCCTGCTGATGACCTCCATCCGCGCCATGGCGACCGCCACCGGAAACGCCCCGGAAATCCTGGAAATGCTGGCCGACTCCGCCATCGAGAAGGGCCGCGACCCAAGCAGTTACCTGGGCTACTTCCTCGACAGCATCAAGGACATGGAGAAGGAGTTGCAGGAATTGACCGGTAACCCGCAGGCGCGCATCCCGGTCCAGAAGAAGGGCGCTAGGATCTTGTATGTCGCCCTGGCCGGCGCGCACACCATCCTGCCGGCCGCCGCCATTTTCGAGACCGTCCGCGAAGACTGGACGCTCAGCATCTACGAGGCCGCCAACTACGGCGTCTTCCTTGGCGACGCCAGCCGCGCCAAAGCCATCGCCAGGCGCATCGCAGACGAGGCCAGGGAACTCGGCGTGCAGGAGATCGTCATCTCCGAGTGCGGCCACGCCTACTACGCCATGCGCTGGACGGCGCCCAACTGGTTCGGCGACGAGTTCAATTTCCGCGTGCGCAGCATTGTCGAGGTGATTGCCGACTACGTGCAGCGCGGCCGGCTGGACCTCGATCCGGCCGCCAATCCCGAGCCGATCGCCTACCACGACTCGTGCAACCTAGGCCGCAAAGGAGGCGTGATCGAGGAACCACGCATCATCATGAAAGCAGTGACGACCGATTTCCGGGAACTAACCCCCAGCCGCGAGGAAGCCTATTGCTGCGGCGGCGGGTCGGGACTGGTGGCCAACCCCGACGTGATGGACCTGCGCATGTTGACCGGCAAGCCGAAGGTCGAACAGGTGCGCCGCTCCGGCGCGTCCATCGTGGTGGCGGCCTGTGAAAACTGCCGCCTGCAACTCGGCGACCTGAGCGCACACTACGGCGCGGGATTTGGCGTCACCGCCATCGCCGACCTGGTGGTCAAAGCCATGCGCCTGCCCGGCGCAAAAAACACGATCGAGACCGCAATGACCTCCGCTCAATTGGACGCCGTCAGAGTCGAAAAGTAGCCGGCCTTCCACAATTCAATGAAATTGAAATACAATACCCGGCCTCCTGTGCGAGGCCGGGTATTCCATACTAGTTTTGCGGCGGCGGGAGACCCGCCGCCGCAACCGTTCCTCCCTGGCGAAAGGGATTCAGCGGATCTTGAACATCGTCATCAGTTTCATGGCCAGGTTGAGGTCGCCGGCAAGTTTGATCTTGCCCTGCATGAAGGCCTGCATCCCGTCCAGTTCACCGGTGAAGATCTTGACATAATCCCCGGAATCGGCGGTGAGGGTCATCTTGGGGGTAGCATGCTCCCCCTGGGTGACCGTGCATTTGTCATCCTTGATGGTGGCGTACCAGTCGCCTGCCTCGGCGCCGCTGAATTTGAATTGCAGGACGGCATCCAGCCCGGGGGCTTTTTCCGGCAGGAATGCGCCGGGCATCTTGGACATCAGGTCGGCAATTGTGAGTGGCATGTCATTTCTCCTTTTTTTATCTGGTCGGACCATGTGCTCCGGAACACACTCTGGATCCTACGTTATTGCAGGTTCTCGAAGATCGAAGCCGCGCCCATCCCGCCGCCGATGCACATGGACACCATGCCATATTTTGCTTTGCGGCGCGCCATCTCGAAGATCAACTGGGTGGTCAGTTTGGCGCCGGTGCAACCCAGGGGGTGACCGAGGGCGATCGCCCCACCATTGACATTGACCCTTTCCATATCCAGTTTCAACTCGCGGGCCACAGCCACGCTCTGGGCGGCAAAGGCCTCGTTCAGTTCAATCAAGCCAATGTCATCCAGTTTCAACCCGGCCATCTTCAATGCCTTGGGGACAGCCGCCACCGGACCCATGCCCATCAGTTCCGGCGCGACCCCGCCGACGGCGAAGGCCGCGAAACGGACCAGGGGCTTGAGGCCAAGTTGGCGGGCTTTGTCTGCGCTCATGACGATTACCGCCGCCGCCCCATCGGACATCTGCGACGAGTTGCCGGCCGTCACTGTACCGCCTTCCTTGAAGGCAGGCTTTAGTTTCGACAGGGCTTCCACGCTGGTGTCGGCGCGAGGGCCTTCGTCCCGCTTGACCGTGAACTTCTTCGTCACCGGTTTCCCTTCCGTGCCCATCTCCTTCAGTTCGACATCGATGGGCGCCAGTTCCGGGTCGAACAGACCCGACTCCACTGCCCTGGCGGCATTCTGGTGGCTGCGGTAGGAGAAGGCATCCTGGTCCGCCCGGCTGACGTTGTACTTCACCGACACATTCTCGGCGGTCAACCCCATGTTGGTATAGTAATGCGGCAGTTCCATGGCAAAGTGGGTGTTCGGTGAAAACTTGTAGCCCATCATCGGCACCAGGGACATGGACTCCACACCGCCGGCGATGGCAACCTCCATCTGCCCGGCCATGATGGCATAGGCGGCATGGGCGATCGACTGCGAACCTGAAGAGCAGTAACGGTTGATCGTTTCCGCCGGGACGGAGTGGGGCAGGCCGGCCCGCAAGGCGATCATACGCGCCAGGTTCATCCCCTGCTCCCCTTCCGGGAAGGCGCAGCCGAAGATAACATCATCTACCAGGGCCGGGTCCAGGCCGGGCGTCTTCGCCAGCAGGGCCTGGAGGACCGTGGCGGACATTTCATCCGGCCTGACTGTCGCCAACCCGCCGCGTTTTGCCTTTCCAACAGGGGTGCGCAGGGCTGTCACGATTACAGCATCACGAGTAGTCATCTCCTACCTCCTAGTTCCTAAGCGGCTTGCCGGTGTTGAGCAACGCCCACATGCGTTCCTGGGTCTTCTGTTCGCCGAACAACGACAGGATCGCCTCGCGCTCCAGGTCCAGGATGTATTGCTCGCTGACCCAGGCCGGCCGGGACATGTCGCCACCTGCCATGACATAAGCCAGTTTGTTGGCGATATGGTTCTCGTATTCGGTGATGTATTTTCCTTCCCTGAAGGACCAGGCGCCAACCCGCAGGGCAGCCAGCATGTCGCGCCCGGCGGCATAGATCGGTTCCGGCGCCGGCGGCTTGTACCCGGTGGCAGCCATGTGCAGCACTTCCTTCTTGGCTTCGGCCAGCTGGTATTCACGATGCAGCGCCACCCGGTCGGCCGGGCCCAGCATGGCGAACTGGCGCGCCTCCTCGGCGCTCGTAGCCACTTTGGCCATGCCGATCTGGTCGAAGACTTTCATCAACCCGGGCAGCGCTTCGGTATTGGGGACGCGCATCAGCGGGTTGACGATCCGTCGCAGGAGTTCCTTCGTCCCGCCGCCGGCCGGGATGACGCCCGCCCCCAGTTCCACCAGGCCGATGTAGGTCTCGGCCGCCGCCACGATCCGGCTGCCGTGCATTGTGATCTCGCAACCGCCACCGAGCGTCAGGCCGGCCGGGCAGGTCACCACCGGTTTGGGCGAGTAGCGCATCCGCATGTTCATATCCTGCAACTTCTTGACCGCCGCCTCCAGCATGTCCCACATGCCCTGCTGGGCGCCGACAACCATCATGAACAGGTTTGCCCCGGCGCTGAAGTTCTCCGCCTCGTTCCCCACCACCAGTCCGACGAAATCCTTCTCGACCCGGTCCATGGCTTCATGGGTCATGTTCATGATATCTTCGTCGATGGCGTTCATCTTGGTGTGGAATTCCAGGCAGGCTACATCATCGCCGATATCATAGATGGTCGCCCCGGCATTCTCGCTGATGACTTTCTTCGTCCCCTTGAGTTTCCCGAGGAAGACCAGGCCGGGGGTCCGTTCGATCTTGACGTATTCCTTCTTGGCGACATCGTAGACGCCGACCTTACTGCCAGCCTTGTATTCATAAAAGGTGGCGTAGCCGGACTTGAGCATGGCCTCGACCCATTTGGCGGGAGCGAAGCCCTCGGCCTTCATCTGCCCGACCGTTGCCTCGACCCCCAGCATGTCCCAGATCTCGAATGGCCCGGCATCGTGCATAAAGCCCCAGCGGATGGCGTCGTCGATCGGTTTGGGCGTATCGGCCACTTCCGGCAGGAGCGAGGCGGCATACTGGAAGCCCTGGAGGGTCAGGGCGCGGACCAGTTTCGCGCCTTTATCATCAGCGCCCAGGAAGACTTTCAGCCGCCCGCCCAGGTCTTCGATATCCTTGGCTTTTCCGACTGAGTCGAAGCGCGGTTTGGATGGCGGAATGTGCTCCAGTTTCTCCAGGTCCAGCGGCCAGAATTCCTTTTTGCCGTCATCTGTGCGGACTTCCTTGTAGAAACCGACCTTGGCCTTGTTCCCCAGCCAGCCGCGTTCCACCATGGTGCGGATCAGGCTGGTGGGTTTCTCGGCTGTCAGGTATTGCATAGCCAGTTTATCGTGCGGGATGCCGGGCGCCAGGTTCTTGCCCACATGCTCCCAGACATCCACCCCGACCAGATCGATCAACCGGAAGGTGGCGGTCTTCGGGTGTCCCATCAGTGGACCGGTCAGGGCATCGACTTCGTCGACCGTATACCCGTTCTGCAGGAAGAAATCCAGCGCGAAGGCTGCCGTCCCGAACGCCACCCGGTTGCCGATGAAGTTGGGCGTGTCCTTGCACAGGACGATGCCCTTGCCAAGCCGGTATTCCCCGAACCAGGATACGAATTTCGTGACTTCCGGCAGGGTATCGGCGGTCGGGATGATCTCGAGCAGTTTCAGGTAGCGCGGCGGGTTGAAGAAATGTGTGCCGAGGAAATGCTGTTTGAAACCATCTGAACGGCCGGCGGCAATATCCTTGACCGGGATGCCGGAGGTATTGGTGCTGATGATGGCCTCCGGTTTCCGGATGGCATCGATGCGCGCCATCAAGTCCTGCTTGATCTTCAGGTTCTCGACGATGGCTTCGATCACCCAGTCGGCTTGCGCGATGACATTGAAGTCATCCTCCAGGTTGCCGATGGAGACGAAAGTCTGCAAGTCGCTGGACATCAGGTTGGCCGGGCGGGCTTTGATGCAGCGCTCCCAGCCGTCGGCGACGATTTTATTGCGGGTGGGCTTGTCGCCCTGCGGCGCGTCCTTTGGCACGATGTCCAGCAGGGTGACCGGAACGCCGGCATTCGCCAGGTGGGCGGCCAGTGCGGCGCCCATCGTCCCGGCGCCGATGACGACTGCTCTATGGATCTTGTAAGTCATGGCTCCTCCTTCCGCTTCAGCGCAGTTCGGCGCTGTGATAATCCAGGATCTGGCGGGCGACCACCAGGCGGTTGATCTGGCCGGTGCCTTCATAAATATCGGTGATCTTGGCATCCCGGAACCATTTCTCCAGCAGGAAATCCCGGCTGTAACCCAGCGGGCCCATCAGTTCGACCGCTTTCTGGGTGATCCTGGTGCCGACATCGCCGGCTTTGACCTTGCTCATCGAGGCTTCCAGGGCATTGGATTTCTTGTTATCCGCCATCCAGACCGCCTTGATGATAAGCAGCCAGGCCGAGCGCAGCATGATCTCCATGTCGATCACTTCACGCTCGATATTGGTCATTTTCTGGCGCGGCAGGCCGTAACGGATTTCCACACCGCTCTCAGCCAGTTTCTCCTTGACGAAATCGAGCGCAGCCCGCGCCACACCGATCCCGCCGGCCGCCACCAAAGGCCGGGTGGCATCGAAGGTCGCCATGGCGCCTTTGAAGCCCTTGGCGCTATCCGTCTCCACGGTCGGGCTGCCGAGGATGCTGTCGAATGGGACACGGGCATCCTGGAGGACGATGGTGGCGGTATCCGAGCAGCGGATGCCGAGTTTGTGTTCCAGTTTTTCGACCCTCACGCCCGGTGTCCCGGCCTCGACCACGAAGGCGCGCATCCCGGCACGGCCGGCTTTGGGATCGATCGTCGCCCAGACGACGATGAAACCTTTGTCGAATTTTTCATTCGGCGTCAGGGACTTGTCGCCGGCGGTGACGAATATCTTCTCGCCGTTGAGCGCCCATTCGTTCTTATCCTTGTCCAGTACCGCAGTGGTGCGGATGGCGGAGGTGTCCGAACCGGCGCCGGCTTCCGTCATGCACATGGCGTCGAAGACCGGTTTATCTCCGACGAAGCGGGAGAGAAACTTCTGGCGCTGTTCGGGCGTCCCGGCGGCCTGGACAGCCGCCGCACCGAGCAGACCGCCCGGGGTGCAAAGGTACATGCCAACATCGCCCCAGGCCAGCATCTCGGCGATGCTGGCAAGCATCTGGTAGCCGATGGGAGCATGTTTCGGTTTGTTGGGATCCTCTTCCTTCTTCTCTTCCTTCGGCACCAGGGAACCGGCGCCGGTGGCGCGTTTGACGGTATGCATGAACTCGATGTAGTCGTAGGGGATCTCGTGCTCGTGTTCGTCGAAATAGCGCGACTTCGAGCGCATCATCTCTTCTGCAACCGTCTTGAGCACGAATGCCTGGTTGGCAATCGGTTTTGGGGCTTCGAATTCGATCATATGCTCCTCCTTCCTTGTCAGACCATCGCCAGGCCGGTGAACATGGGGAAACCGCGCCCGTTGCGCATCCATAACTCGACCGGGTGTTCACGGATGTAACCGTGCCCGCCTAGGATCTGGACTGCCCGGTCTGTCACCATCATCACCATGTCCGAGGCGCCGGTGAGAGCCAGGTAGGCCTGGCGGGCGGCGTCCTCCTTGCCGGCGTCTATCATCCAGGCCGCCTCCCAGACGAGCAGGCGGGCGGCTTCGATCTCGGTCGCCATTTCAGCCAGCATGAAAGCAATGGCTTGTTTCTGGGCAACCTTGACGCCGAATACATCTCGCTCCTTTGCGTAATCGCGCGAATATTCGAAGGCGGCTTTTGCCACACCGATGGCCATGGAAGCGAGCGCCACCCGGCTGGAGGCCAGGATGGGACTGAAATCGCCCGGCAGGAGGCTTTCGCTCCCCAGTTTGACGCCTTCCAGTTTTACTGCATAAAATGGGATGGCATTCAAGCCGAGCAGTTTCTGGCGCTCCGCTGCGATGATCACACCGGGCGTACCTTTCGGGAGCAGGAATCCCCTGGTCCGGCCATCCAGGCTGGCGAAAACGACCATCGTCTCCGCCTGCAACGCATACGGGACATAGGTCTTCTCCCCGTCCAGGAAATAGTCCCCGCCTTTGGTTTTGGCGACGGTTTTCAGGTCATTCGGGTCGAAATTGAACGCTGGTTCGATCAAGGCCGCTGTATATGGAGACCAGGCGGCTTCGATTACAGGCAGGAGATATTTCTTCTTCTGCTCCTCGGAACCTGCCAGGAGGATGGTCATGGCAAACAGGCCGGGGGCGCCGATCGCCAACGCGCCGGCCAGGTCGCCATAAGCCAGTTCCTCGGCCGCCAGGATGCCGGTCACGGCCGACCGGTCTCCAAAGCCGCCGTAGGCTTCCGGGATGGATGCCTGCAGGACACCCAACTCCCAGCCCTTGTTGATCAATTTCAGCGGGAGTTCCTTGGCTTCCTCCGCATCGTGCGCCGCCGGTCGCAGGTCGCTGGCCGCAAACCGGCTGACGGCATCGATCAACATCTTTTGTTCATCAGATGGTTCGAATGAATACATAGGCTATCTCCTCTCTAGAATTTGAGTTGACTGGCGGACCGGCGATATCGCAGCGGCGTTGATGAGCCGGGATCCATCACCTGTTCGATGTTGGCGATTTCGAGCAGGCCGCGTTGGTACAAGTATTCGATGAAGGCTCCTGTCTTCTCGACCACCAACAGGCTGTTGTAGCCCTTGATCTCGCCATATAGATGGACGGTGGTCTCAGCGACGGTATGCGGTTCAGCAAGGTATGCCTGAACCCTTTCCAATTCCTTCCCGATCTCCTCCCGGATTGCCTGGCTGCGACCTGCCAGGGCGCGGATCGGTTCATCGTGACCGGTAAAAACGAGCGAAACCTCCCCCGCCCAGCGCTGGAGACTGGCGAGAGAATCGAGGTAGTGGCCGAGCCCGGCATAGGCGACGATGCCCTCCGGCGACTGGTGCGGGATGATCCCGGCCAGCAGGTGGTCGCCGACAAAGAGCAGGTCGTGCAGGCGGAGCGCCACCTGGCCGGGACAATGGCCTGGGATGTGGAGCGCATCGAAAGGCCCGACCCGCATCCCGAATTCGCCATAGGTGGCATTTACCGGCGTCGATCTGTAGAAACCTTTGGTGAAGATGTAGAGTTGCATCAGGGGCAGCCGGGTATCGTCCGGGATACCGGCTTCGATGAGGAAGGTTTCCAACCTGCGGCTGAGGATCGCCAGGCGTTGCTCGTGGTGGGTCAGGATCTGCCGGTCGAGTTCATGGATGAAGACCTGCGCCCCGGTCCTCGAACGCAGGTGGGCGATGCCGCCATAATGGTCGATGTGACCATGCGTGACAAGGATATGGGTCAGGTCCCGGATGCGCAGCGGAGAACCTGCCATCAGGGAGGCGTGTTCGAAACCGGCCTCCAGGTCGGCATTGGATGATTCGGCGCCAGACCCGGCATCCACCAGCGCCAGCATGTCCGCTACCTGTACAAGATAAACGTACGTGGTAAGGTTCGGGAATGCAACCAGCGGCAGGCGGAATACGCGCGCCCCGCCGGCGCTGCGAAAGACCTGGGGACCGGGCGTGAGGGTCATTTACCGGTCATTGGCATCCCGGCACAACATCCCTTCGAGGAATAACGAGGAGATGTAATCCGCGATCTCTTCGATGGTCAGCGGACCGGTCGGGCGGAACCAGGTGATGGTCCAGTTCAGCACGCCCAGCAGGGCACGGGCGGTCAGGGC
>VGNO01000060.1 GCA_016865985.1 Chloroflexota bacterium
ACTCCTGGTTGCGCCTGACCGATTGGCGATGCGCTTCCCGGACGAGGTGGAGGCGGCGCCCTTCGATTGCATCCTGGTCGATGGTCCGCATGGCTGGGTCGATACGGATCCAGGCCGCATGAAAAGTATCTTCGCCGCGGCGCGACTCATCGGCGCGGGCGGGGAGGTATTCGTCCACGACTGCGACCGGATCGTCGAAAAGACATATTGCGACCGGTTTTTTGGCAGTGGTGTATTGGAAACCGACCTCGGTAAATTGAGGCATTATCGCTTCCCATAGGCGCTTTGTCCGGCAAGGGACTCCCATACCGTCGGGTTTTGACCGGAGGCCTCCGCGCCGGTGGGCCAATCCAATTGACGGCATTCCGTCAAGTTGCCAGTCGCCGCCCTCTCATTTTCACTCTGGAAGGAGCATGCAAATGAATACCAAGCCCGTCGCGAGCCGTATCCTGATCCCCACTGCCTGGCTGGTGATGTTGATCGTCTCTGACCTGCCTGACATTCTCCTGGCGAAACTTGGCGGGATAATCCCGCCTTGGATGTTTTTGGCAAAAACCGGCTTCCTGTTGGCCTTCCTCGGGCTGACCCTGGCCTGGAAAACCATCCAACCGCTCCGGCAGTATGCCGCCATATTCCTGACGCTTTTCCTGGCGCTCAGCCTGACGGGACTCCTGCGGTCCACGGACTGGTTCCAGCATAATTTCAATTATGAAGGCGTATCGTTCTTCGCCGGTTATGCCGCGATCTTTGTCCTCGATATCTTCGTCGCACTGACGGTGCTCGCCGTCCTGATGGTAATGAAACGGGACCGCAGGGCCTTCTTCTTCGCCAAGGGCCAGACAGGCGCTCCGATCGAACCAGTCCTCTGGCTGGGGATCAAACCGGGTGAATCCTGGAAAGTATTCGGCTGGATTTTTGCCGGTGTCGCCGCGCTGGGAGTCGCCATCCCGACCATCCTGGGCATTGCCCCTTCGGGCGGAACCTTGTTGAAAGCCCTGCCGCTCCTGCCAGTGGCGCTGCTCCTGGCTGCAATCAACGCTTTCACCGAAGAGGCATATTACCGCTGTTCACTGCTCTCCACCCTGCATGGGACAATTGGCAGGACCCAGTCCCTGCTCCTAACGGCCGTCTTCTTCGGCCTGGGGCACTGGCTGTATGGCTCACCGCCAGGCCTGGTCGGTTCCCTGATGGTCGGCTTTCTGGCCTGGCTGCTGGGCAAGGCCATGTTGGAGACAAAAGGCTTCCTCTGGCCCTGGTTCATCCACTTTATCCCGGATGCAGTGATCTTCTTTTCGTACGCGTTGCTCTTCGTACAGAAATGATTCGTCCAATCCTCACTCCTGGTAGAACTGCGGACCTCCGCTCCTACTTTGGCAGTGTGGATATTTCGCTTTATGGGAAATATGCCCCAATGCAAGAGATTGCTTCGATATAAACCACCTCGGAATGACAGAGGTAATGCAGCGAGTTTGAACCTGCAAAATGGGTGCGGGCGCCGCCATCAATAATGATCCCATCGTTTTCTGACCATCCTAGGGTTGATAAGAACCCGTAAACTCATCGTACACGAACGGGCACATGTTATTGAACAGGTCGGCCTCGATGGGATCGAAGCGACCTGCCGGCCAGCCCATGCGGGCATTGCACTCCGGCGTGCCATAATGGTCCGTGACCCCGCCCGGTGAAAACGAATGCAGGATCTCATGGATGATTGTACTGGCCGCGAAGTAGGTGGGCGAGGAGGCATACAGGTCGTCGACCGCAGTGGAACACATGGAATACCCGTTGCGCTCAACGCATTCTGTCCCCGGCTGGTTGCGGCATTCGCCGCCGATGGAGACCGCGCTTTGGACGGTATCCGCATCGCCATATCCGCAGCCGGCAAATCTATGGCTGTAGTCGACAACGCCGATATACAGGCTGGCATTTCCGACCACCGGCGAGTTGAACGGGTTCCGGAAACCGGCGGGACCCGGGAGGGTGAAGGCATACCCGCCATAGAGTTTCGCCTGCCCGAAATCACCGAAGGAGAAGATGATGATCCCGTCCGGGAGGGCGGAGGCGTGGGAGGAGATGTAGCGGTTGGCGATGGCATCCATCGTCCCGCCTGCGCCGTCCTCCACGAAATCGACCATGGAAACGCCAAACGGCGTCAGGGCGAAGAGGATATGGTTCGCGTCCGCCACCAGGTTTTGGGCCTGCTCGCGGGTCACCGGTTCGGACCTTGTATCCACGATAACCGCCGTCTCGAAGAAGGTGGAAGCCTGCGGTGTGCCGGTGCTGATCCCACCTGGCTGTACCTCGGTTGCGGGCAGGGGCGGCCCACCGTCGGGGGCCTGGGATGACCCTGCAACCGGGACCGTGTCGCCAACTGGAAGGTTGCAGGCCATCAGAAAAACCAAAAGGCTCATCATGATACTGGATAAGAAGGCTGGCCTGGTGTGCATGAGGACTCCTGTTGTGGATGAATGGGATCGGGCTAATTTTATCAGGTGCAATCCCTCTCACGGGATCATGGTCCGGCCTGGGGCTCCCGGCCATCCCGTCCTGCATCCGGCTGGCAGGGCGGGTCGATAACCTGCCTCCAGCGTGGACCCCGCCCCGGGTATAATCCAAATCACAGGGCAGCCCATTTTCTGATCATATATCGGGAGGCCGATATGCATAATTTCCTGAAATGGCAACAACAGGACCATTCGAACAAGAAACGGGGATGCGCATTCGTCATCGGCGCCTTGATCTTCCCAGTCACGATCCCGGTTCTCCTGGTTTTCATATTCCCCCAGGTAGACAATTACTTCGGAATCGGTCCGTTATTCCATGGATTGTGGCATAGCGTCATTGGCTGTATCGCAGTCCTAACCGGCGGGATCCTGGCGGTGTGGACGATCGTCATCCAGATCACCCTGGCGGCGGGAACGCCCTTTCCCATGCTGCCGACCAGGAAATTGCTCGTTGTCGGCCCCTTCGGGTATTGCAGAAATCCAATGACCCTGGGGACGATACTGGCATATGGCGGGGTTGCCGCCTGGGTCGGATCGTTCAGCGCGCTATTGGCAGTGGCGGTCTTTGCCGCATTCCTGGTCGGGTACCTGAAGATCATCGAGGAAAAAGAATTAGAGATGCGGTTCGGTAATGAATACCTCGAGTATAAGAAGAACACCCCCTTCATCATCCCAATCAGGATCGCGAGAAAGTGAAGGATCGCGAGCAAAATCCTGGGTATCTGAGATAACGATGGTTCGGTTTCAATGATCTGAGACGAATATCGCCGGATGAGGAACCCGGTTGCGTGCGGAGTTATCCCAACACAAAATTATCGATCAGCCGCGTCTTCCCCACAAATACCGCCATCGAGAGCAGCGCCTTGCCGGTCACGGTCTGCAACTCCTCCAGCGTATCGTAGTCCGCGCAGGAGACGTATTGCATCCTTGCCAGTGGTTCGCCCTCGATCATACCGCTCACGACCCTGCGCAGGGTTTCCGCATCCCGCTCGCCGTTATCGCAGGCGGCTTTGGCTGCGGAGAGGGCGCGGAAGATCACGGTGGCCGCCTGGCGTTCGTCCGGGGATAAATAGGAATTGCGGCTCGACATCGCCAGCCCATCCGCCTCGCGCACCGTGGGACAGACGACGATCTCGATGGGAAAGTCCAGGTCCCCTGTCATCCGCCGGATGACCGCCGCCTGCTGGGCGTCCTTCTGGCCGAAGTAGGCTTTTTGAGGCGCAACAGCGTTGAACAATTTTGCGACCACGGTCGCCACCCCGCGGAAGTGGCCCGGCCGCTGCGCTCCCTCCAGAGGGGCGGCCAGCCCATCGACCGTGACCCAGGTCTGGAAACCGGGCGGGTACATGACCTCCGGCGTGGGCGTCCAGGCCAGGTCCACCCCGGCCGCCTCGAGCAGTGACAGGTCGCGCGGCAGGTCACGCGGGTACTTCGCCAGGTCCTCGTTCGGCCCAAACTGCGCCGGGTTGACGAAGATGCTGGCAACCACGCCGGCGCATTCCTGCCGGGCGCGGCGCGCCAGGGAAATATGCCCCTCGTGCAGGTAGCCCATGGTCGGGACGAAGCCGACCGGGGCCGGGAGCGCCTCCCGCGCCTGGCGCAATTCCTGTAACGTGGTCACCGTCCGCAAGGCTGCCATACCCAACCAACCTCCTACTTGACTTTTCGTTTCCAATTGTTACACTAGTGGTAGCGTATCCAATCTTATCATCAGGGAAAGGAGAAAGAAAGATGCCGTCACTCAATCGCGTTCAACTCATAGGAAGGCTCGGCAAGGACCCGGAAAGCCGCTTCACGCCAACCGGCAAGCAGGTGACCAATTTCAGCCTGGCCGTCAGCAACCGCTGGAAATCGGCGCAGGGCGAAAGCAAGGAACACACCGAATGGGTCAACCTGGAAGCCTGGGGGCGGCTGGGCGAGATCTGCAACCAGTACCTGCACAAGGGCAGCCTTATATTCATCGAAGGCCGCCTGAAGACCGACAAGTACGAGGACAAGGGCGAAACCAAGTATTTCACAAAGGTGGTCGCCCTCCAGATGCAGATGTTGGACAAGAAGCCCGAGGAGGAACCGGCGGCGGTGGAGGAGGAACCGGCCGAATACGAAGCATAAAGTAGCCAGCAGGCAGGTACAAAAAGGCGTAAACCGGTGAACCGCGTTTACGCCTTTTACATTTCCAATCGCTTCCAACTGCCTGGAACCTGTCTGAAAACTCCTGTGGGGACGGCTCCCACGCCGTCCCGCCGGGGCATGTGAGCCCCAGCCACAGAATTACCGGACAGGCGCCTACTTCATCTTCTCCAACTCATCCACCAGGTTCGAGAGCACATCGAAACCGCCCTGCCAGAACTTCTCCGAGCGGATGTCGATGCCGGCTTCGGCGCAGATCTCGGCCGGGGCGCGTGAGCCGCCCGCTGCCAGGATCTTGACATAGCGCGGTTTGAACCCTTCGCCTTCGGCCTTGTACTGTTGGAAGAGCGCCAGCACCAGTAGTTGCCCGAAGGCATAGGCATAGACGTAGAACGGCGTGTGGTAGATATGCGGGATGGAGACCCACTCCCATTTGAATTCCTCGCCGATTTCGACCGCATCGCCGAACTGCTCCTTCAAATTCTCCATGTAGGCGGCGGCAATCTCGTCGACCGAGGCGTTGTTCTGGATCATCTCGTGCGCCTGCTTCTCGAACAGGGCGAAGAACGACTGGCGCAGGATGGTGGCGAAGGAATCGTCGATCTGGCGGAAGAGCAGGTCACGCCGCACGGCCTCGTCGGTCTCGCTGGCGAGCATCTTGTCTACCAGCATCATCTCGCCGAAGGTGGAGGCGGTCTCGGCCAGCGGCAGGGACGAATGGAAGGTGAATACGCTGTGTTTCTCGGCCAGCATGGAATGGATGGCATGGCCGAGTTCGTGCGCCATGGTGGCCACGTCGTCGGCGCGGCCCTGGTAGTTGAGTTTGACCCAGGGCGTCATGCCGGGCACGACGCTGGCGCAAAAAGCGCCGCTCTGCTTGCCCTTGCGGACTTCGCTGTCCAGGTGGTTTTCATCGAAGACGCGCCGCGCCTGTTTACCGAAATCGGGGTGGAATGACGAGAAGGATTCGAGCACCATCTCGGCCGCCTTGCCATAGTCGTATTGCTTGTCCGATTTGACCACCGGGGCATAGACATCGTAGCGGCGCAGTTTCTCCATGCCCAGCAGGCGCGCCTTGAGCCGGAAGAAGCGCTGGAAGATTATCGAATTCTTTTTCGCCACTTTCAACAGGGCTTCCACGGCCTCATCGGGGATATCGTTACCCAGGTTGCGCGCCGCGATGGGATTGGCGAACTTGCGCAGGGAGAGGTTCTCGTTGCGCCAATCGCGGACGAGGGTCTGGTACATCTGGCCCAGGATGGCGCCGTCCTCGCCGTAGACGCGGTACAGTTCCTGGTAGGCGCGGGCGCGCAGGCCCGGGTCCGCCTGGCGGACGAGGGACATCAGTTCGCCGCGCGTCATCTCCTTCACCTGCCCGTCCACTTCCACCTTGAAAACGTAGCGGTTGGTGATAGCGTCGTAGAGCGTGACCAGGGCGTTGTTGCCGGTCACATTTTTCAGGTTGACGACTTTCTCCTCCGGCTCGGTGAGGGTATGCGGTTTGAACTTGCGCATTACTTCGAGGTAGTAGCGGTAGTCGCCGGAGGCGTCCATCAGGCGTTTGGCGTTGGCCTCATCGAGATCCTTCCACCACAGGCTGAAGAAGAGCGTGCGGTTCTCCATCTCGGCCATGAACTGCTGGATGCGACCCAACAGGGCCTGGATGCGCTGGTCCTGGGTGTCGGCGGCGAAGGCCAGCCCGGCGTAGGAATACATCTTGTTCGCCAGTTTGGTGCCTTCTTCGAGGTCCTGCACGACTTCCAGGAAACTGCTGGCCGGCATCTCCGGCTTCAGTTGCGGGCGCAGTTTCTCGAAACCGGCAACATGCTCGTCCAGTTTTTTAAAGGCGGTTTCCAATTCCGGGCTGTCGAGGCCGGGGTAGAGGTCGGCGAGGGACCAGGGGGAGAGTTGGTAAGTCATTGGGCTCCTTGTTATTTTTTTATAAATCACACATTGAACCGGATGTGGACGATATCCCCATCCTTGACAATGTACTCTTTTCCTTCGAGCCGCAACCTGCCTTTGGCCTTGGCCTCGGCCATGCCGCCCAGTTCGAGCAGGTCGGCAAAGGCCACCACCTCGGCGCGCACAAAACCGCGCTGCAGGTCGGTGTGGATCTCGCCTGCGGCTTCGACGGCGGTTGCGCTGCGCCGGGTGGTCCAGGCGCGCACTTCGTCCTCGCCGACGGTGAAGAAGGACTGCTGGTCGAGCAGGTCGTAGGAGGCTGTGATCATGCGGTTGAGCGAGAGTTCGGTGATGCCGTATTCCTGCATGAAAACGGACGCGTCATCCGGCGGCAACTGGGCAATTTCCATCTCCAGTTTACCCTGCAGGGCAACGACAGGCGAATCGGTCCCCACTTGCGGCGCGGCCTGGCCCTCGCCCAGGTTCAACAGCACGAGCAGCGGTTTGCGCGTCAACAGGCCGAAGCCGGAAAGGTGTTTCTCCTCCTCAGCGGAAACTTCCACGCCTCGCAGGGGTTTCTCAGCCGAAAGGATCTCGTGCAGACGGGTGAACAGCGCCGTCTGGCGCTCGTTCAGGACCTTGTCGGCGCCGCCTTTTTTGCGTTCCTCGGTCAGCCGCTCCAGTTTGCGCTCAACTGCAATCAAATCGTTCAGGAGCAGTTCCGCGTCCATCGAAGCGATATCCCGCCCCGGGTCCACGTTGCCGGAGGGGTGCGGCACGTTGTCATCGGCGAAACAGCGGACAACGTGGATCAGCCCGTCCATCTGGGTCAACTGGTTCAGCAGCGGGCCGGCAAAGCCGTTGCGCGCCGCGCCGCTGTCGAGCCCGGCAATGTCGGCGTAGGTCACCTTGGCGTAGATGGTCTTCCTCGGCTTGAACATCTCCGAGAGGCTGTCCACCCTCCGGTCCGGGACATCCACCACCGCGGTGTGGACCTCAACCCGGCCGGCCGAAGCCGTGGTCGGGGCATGGCCGCGCGTCAGGGCGTTGAAGAGGGTGGTCTTGCCGGATTGGGGGAAGCCGATAATGCCGAGTTTCATCTTGTCCTGTCCGCAGGTTGCCATGCAGAGTTGTGGTAAAATTTGGGCGCTCTGAACGCCGGAGTGGCGGAATTGGCAGACGCGCACGACTCAAAATCGTGTACCCGGAAGGGTATGAGGGTTCGATTCCCTCCTTCGGCATTATATCATCAAGGAATACCCCTTGTCGGGGAGTAGCGCCTGCAATTTTGCAGGACAGGCTGATCGTCAAGACGGAGCGCCGCTCCCGGTCGCCTGTACGCACCAGCGTCCGCGAGACCGCCATCCGGTGGCCTCGCTTTTTGTTTGCATATGGAGTCTGTCATGAAAACACCGCTCATTTTCCTCATCGTGGATATCCTGCTGGTATTCGGTTATGGCCTGACCTTCCTGGCCAACTTCACCCGGCGCATCTTCAGCCGCCGCTCCAAGGCCTGAAGCCCGGCTTTCAAAAACCCGGTTTCGACCTGGATGGGATAAAATAGCAACAATCCCAAGCGTCAGACCGGAGGTCTTATGCCTGCCATGAACGATATCCTGGCCCTCATCCTCGGCGGCGGACGCGGCTCCCGCCTGCACCCGCTGACGAAAATGCGCTCCAAGCCGGCGGTCCCGATCGCCGGCAAATACCGCCTGATCGACATCCCGATCAGCAACTGCATCAATTCCGGCATCAATCGCATCGATGTGCTGACCCAGTTCAACTCCCATTCCCTCCACCGGCACATCTCACAGACCTACAACTTCGACGCCTTCCACCCCGGTTTTGTCGAGATCCTGGCCGCCGAGCAGACGCCAGAAAGCGCCGACTGGTACCAGGGCACCGCCGATGCCGTCCGCAAGCAGTTGTCCCAACTGCGCTCGTCGCATGCCAAGTACGTGCTCATCCTGGCCGGCGACCACCTCTACCGCATGGACTACGGCCCGATGGCCGAGTTCCATTGGCAGGCGAAGGCGGAGATCACCGTCGCCGTCCAGCCGGTGAGACGTGAGGAGGCCTCCCGCTTCGGCATCCTGAAACGCGACGCTGGCGGGCGCATCGTCGATTTCGCAGAGAAACCCAAGGATCCCGCCGCCCAGGAGAAATTCGCCAGCCGCGAGGACGGGATGCGCCCGTTCCTCGGCTCCATGGGCATCTACCTGTTCAATAGCGAAACCCTGGTCGAATTGTTGACCGACAACCCTCACCATGACGATTTCGGCTCGGATGTCATCCCCCACGCCATCCGGGAACGGGGGGCGTATGGTTTCGATTTCGACGGTTATTGGGCCGACATCGGGACGATCCGCTCCTTCTACGAGACCAACCTCGACCTGACAACCGCCGACGCGCCCTTCAACTTCTACGATGCCGGGCGCCCGATCTACACCCATGCCCGTTTCCTGCCGGGCTCCTCGGTGGAGGACAGCCTGCTCAAGGATGTGCTCCTGACCGAAGGCTGCCGCATCCAACGGGCGGAGATCACCCATTCGGTCATCGGCGTTCGTACGGTCATTGCCGCCGGGACGGTGATCTGCGACAGCGTCCTGATGGGCGCGGACTACTACGCCTCCGAGTTGCCCGACCTGCCGCCGATCGGGATCGGACCCAACTGCCACATCGAAGGCGCCATCGTCGACAAGAATGCCCGCATCGGCCCGGGCGTGGTGATCCGCCCCTTCCCGCGCGGGACAGAGACCGAGCGGGAGAACTGGGTCGTCCAGGACGGTATCGTGGTCATCCCCAAGGACGCGCAGATCGCGGCTGGCACGGTCATCGCGCCGTGATGGGAAACTTACAAACTTCTAATGCGTTTGCCGGGCGTTTTTTCTTGACAACCTTTTTAGTCCCGCGATACACTCAAAGCGTCTGGGGAGTAGCCGCCTGCTTTACGAATTGCAGGATGAGTTTGTCGTCAAGACAGGGATTTTCCCTCGGCAACTCGAACGTTTTTGAAACGTTGGGCGAGACCATCACAAGTGTGGTGGCCTCGTTTTAACTTAAATCGGGAGCGCCTCAAATTTCACACGGTGTTCGAGAAACACCGACAGGAGTCTTACATGACAGAAGAAGTGAAGCGACACGACTGGCATACGCTGGACATTGGGCAGGTTCTCAGCGGTCTTTCCACCCGCCAGGAGGGGTTGTCCTCCGAGGAGGCGGCGCGCAGGTTCGCGCAACACGGCCCGAATGAATTGCAGGCGGGCCATCGCATTTCGCCCTGGGAAATTTTGTTCGAACAATTCAAGAATGTGCTGATTATCATCCTGCTGGTGGCCGCGGCGTTTGCGGGGTTTGTCGGCGAAGGATTGGACGCCATCGTCATCGGCGTCATCGTGTTGTTCGCGGTCGGGTTGGGATTTGTGCAGGAGTATCGCGCCGAACGCGCCATCGAAGCCCTGAGGGAAATGGCCGCGCCCACCGCGGCCGTGATGCGCGACGGCGAGGAGACGGAGATTCCCGCGCGGGAGGTCGTCCCCGGCGACATTGTCCTGCTGCGCGCAGGGGATAAGATTCCCGCCGACTCGCGCCTGATCGAAGCGGTGAACCTGCAAGTGGATGAAGCCGCGCTCACAGGCGAATCCGTCCCTGTGGAAAAATTCATCGCGCCGATCAACAATGGCGAACTGGCGATTGCAGACCGAAAGAACCTGGTCTATGCCGGGACCGCGGCCACCTACGGACGCGGGCGCGCGGTGGTCACATCCACGGGCATGAACACCGAGTTTGGCAAGATCGCGCAACTTCTGCAAACGGTTGAAAGTAGCAGGACCCCGCTTCAGGAAAATTTGGACAAGGTGGGAAAAAGCCTGGCGCGCGCGGCATTTGTCATTGTGGCGCTGATCGTTGCCATCGGCCTGTTTCGCGGCCAGCCCCTGATCGAGATGATGCTCTTCGGCATTGCGCTGGCTGTGGCGGTCGTCCCCGAGGCGTTGCCGGCGGTTGTCACCATCTCGCTTGCCATCGGCGTCCAGCGAATGGTGAAGCGGCACGCGCTGGTGCGAAGACTCCCTGCCGTGGAAACGCTGGGCAGCACGTCCGTAATCTGCTCGGACAAGACCGGCACGTTGACCAAGGATGAAATGACGGTGCGGAAGATCTTTACCGCGGGAGATGTTTACGAAGTCTCCGGCGCGGGATATGAACCGCATGGCAAATTCCTGCTCAACGGTTCCGAAATCGAACCTTCGGATTCCCTGAGGCATTTGTTGCGCGGGGCGGCGCTCGCCTCCGACGCGCACATCGTTCACAGCGAAGCGGATCGCCGCTGGCATGTCAAAGGCGACCCGACGGAGGGCGCGCTGGTGGTGGCCGCCGCCAAAGCAGGATTGAAGAAGGTGGAACTCGATACGCAATTCCCGCGCGTGGAGGAGATTCCCTTCACGTCCGAAACGAAGCGCATGACCACCCTGCACAAGATGGATGGGCGGCATGTGGCCTATTCCAAAGGCGCGCCGGAGATCGTCATCGAATCCTGCACGCGGCAATTGGCCGCGAACGGCGAAACCGCCATGTCGGCTGAGGCGAAGCGCCAAGTCCTGGACGCGGCCCAAAACATGGCGAAGGACGCGCTGCGCGTCCTGGCGGTTGCCACGCGCGCCAATACCGGCATCGAGACCGCGGAACACGAAATGACCTTCCTTGGCCTGCTGGGCATGATCGATCCGCCGCGCCCGGAAGCCAAAAACGCGATCCAGACCTGCGAAGAGGCCGGGATCAAAGTGGTGATGATCACCGGCGATCACCCCGTCACCGCGCAGGCTGTGGCGGGTGAACTCGGCCTGCTCAAGAACGGACGCGTGGTCACCGGCGCGGAACTGGACGCGATGAGCGATGAGGTTTTCGAACGCGAGGTCGAAAAAATCGAGGTGTACGCGCGCGTCTCCCCTTCGCACAAACTGCGCGTGGTCACCGCCCTGCAAAAGAACAAGCACATCGTCGCCATGACGGGCGACGGCGTGAACGACGCGCCCGCGCTCAAGAAAGCCGACATCGGCATTGCGATGGGCATTACGGGGACGGACGTGACCAAAGAAGCCTCCGCGATGACGCTCACAGACGACAACTTCGCGTCCATCGTCGCAGCGGTGGAAGAGGGACGCGGCATCTTCGGCAACATCAAGAAATATTTGATGTACCTGCTCTCCTCCAATATCGGCGAAATTCTTTTGATGGCTGTCTCATCCTTGTTGGGTATGCCGCTTCCGCTGGAAACCGTGCAGATCCTCTACATCAACCTCGCCACCGACGGTCTGCCTGCTCTGGCGCTTTCTGTGGATCCCGCCGAAAAAGACTTGATGAAACGCAAGCCGCGCAATCCGCGTACGGGAATTTTCACCCGTCCCGTCACCATTCTCATGGTCATCGGCGGTGTCTGGCTGGCGGTCATTAACCTCGGCCTGTTTGCGTGGGCGCTCAACAGCGGACGCAGCGCTGAAGAGGCGCGCACGATGACCTTTGTCTCGGTTGTGATTTTCGAGTTCTTCAAGGCGTACAACTTCCGTTCAGACCGCAACTCGGTGTTCAAACAACCCTTCGCAAACAAATGGCTCAACTTGGCGGTGCTGTGGGAAATGGGCTTGTTGGCGCTCATCGTATATTTGCCTTTCATGCACGCCGCCTTCGAGACATTCAGCCTGCCGCTTGTGGACCTGGCCATCATCGCCGCGCTTTCATTAACAGTCATCCCCGTTTTGGAAACCGCAAAATGGATGGAGCGACGCGGCTGGTTCGGAAAACTGGCTTAATCCCGCGAACGGCGTACAATCTGGTCATTCATGGAGAAACCCGATGACAGACAGCCTCCCTCCGAGCGATCGAATCGGCTGATGAGCCAGATCAAGAACGGCCCCATCGCCTTGAACGGCCTGTTCCCCGAACCGCGCATGTACCAATCGCTGGCAGTCATCCCGGCCATCTCCGAGGAGATCGCCAAGTTCTTCCTGCGCCTGCGCGACCGGCGCGCGGCCGCACGCTAAGGGGGAACCTTCCCGCAAGCAATGGGCTGTCTCTTGCAGACAGCCCATTTTCTTTACCAAATCTTCATGATTCGTCCAACCCTGCTTTACGTTCACCCTTTATAGTTGGCGCAATCCAAACTCGAAAGGAACGAACCATGAAGAAACTCCTGCTCTTCCCCCTGCTCCTGACCGCCATTGTGCTGGCAGCATGCAATACCCAAACCGCGCCCGCTGCTGTCGGGACCGATGAACCTGCCCCCGTTACAGAAGCCGACGCCATCCCAGAACCTGCCATTCCTGAATCCGCGCCTGCCGCGCAGACTGTGGAAGACAGCCTGGCCTACGTGCGTGAAGAGGAAAAACTGGCGCACGATGTCTATGTTTTCCTGTACGAACAGTGGGGCGTGCAGGTTTTCCAGAACATTGCTAAAAGCGAACAGACCCACACCGACACGGTTAAGTCCCTGCTCGCAGCCTACGGTTTAGCCGACCCCGCTGCGGATCTCCAGCCAGGTCAATTCACCAACCCCGACCTGCAGGCGCTCTACAACCAGT
>VGNO01000061.1 GCA_016865985.1 Chloroflexota bacterium
CAAGGGCCGTCGCAAGATCATCTTCGTTCATGGCTGTTTCTGGCACATGCACGATTGCCGATATGGACAGGTCAGACCCAAGGCGAATGCGGCCTTCTGGGAGGCAAAGAGAATCCGCAATGTGCAGCGAGACCAGGAAAACCTGACAGCCTTGAATGAGGCCGGCTGGACAACACTTGTGGTCTGGGAGTGCGAGACAAGAAACGAGCAGGCCCTGGAGGAGAAAATCAGGGGGTTTCTCCTCTGACGTATTCCGATTGGAGCCCCAGGGGCTCATGACGATCAGGTCCAGTTCGCCATGGCGATCTTGGCCCTCGTGCAACGCTTGCCAGTCCAGGTGATGAAAGATCTCGTAGCCGTCCGGTAACGACTGGCGAAGTCGTTCGAGCACGTCCATTTCCCGGAAGTAGCCCCCGGTATTCAGGGAACTGGGGGGCGGGCTGGGATGGACAAGTGCCATAGCTGGGAAATCTGCGTCGCCCCGCTTAGTGCAAGGCCTGCCCAGCCCCACAGCACTTCTTGTACTTCTTCCCGCTCCCGCACGGACACGGATCGTTCCGTCCCACCTTCTCCGTTTCCCTGCGGAAGGTCGAGGCCGCCTTGCGCTGCGGCAGCCAGTAGTCGCGGATACCGATGACGCAGGGGTCGATGGCGTCGGCGAAGTCCTGGTGGCGGTCGGCCAGGGCCGGGTTGTCCTTGAGCTCGTTCCAGCCTTCCTCGGTGCCGTAGAGCAGCATGGGGGTGAGCAGGCCGCCGGCTTCCTGGGGTTCGGCCTCCACCAGCGGCCGCCAGCCCTCGGGGTCGAGTTCGATGGCGTGGATGAAGCCCGTGCACCACTCGTCCAGGATGGGGATGGTCTGGCCCTCATGTTCCCTCAGGTAGAGGAGCGGGTCGTAGGCGTCGATGTCCTCGTGCAGGTCCTGGACGCGGTCGTTGTACATGCGCATGACCAGGCCGAGGATGCGCTGCATCTGCTCGGTGGAATCCCAGACCATTTCCTCTTCCTCGGTCTCGCCCCAGACCGCCGGCAGCCATTGGCTGGGCAGGAGGGTGTTGGGGGCGATGACCAGGGCGGTGAGGAAGCCGTCGAGCATGGCGATGTCCATGCATTCCTCGGGGGTGGCGTCGGAGGTCAGGAATTGCTCGAGCTCGTCGAGTTCTGCTTCGGAGAGGGGGTAGTCGGGGATCATGTTCTAAGGGGTCGAGTTTTCAGTGCAGGGTTTCCGGGCCGGTCTGGGGCAGCAACCCCACGAACCGTCCCTCCACCCCGTCCATGAACTTGAGTTCCACCGGGCCGAAGGTGCGCTTCTTCTTGGAATGGCCCTTGGGTTTCAGCGTTATCTGGCAGCCCCACACCCCGTAGCGGGTCTCCAGCATGAAGGCGGCGGTGTCCACCTTGTAGGGACTGGCGCCCACCGAGCCGTACTTGTCCAGGATCTCCTGGTAGCGGTGCATCTTGTCCTTGGGCAGGCCCCAGGCTTCCATGACGGTGAAGACGAAGTCCGCCCGGGCCGCCTCGGCGGCGGCGCAGATGAGTTGCACCGCCCGGTCCTTGCTCGATTCCGTGGCGGTGTCGATGAGGATGGGGATGACCTGCTTCGTGGCCTGGTTGCCGACGAAGGCGAAGGGTTCCAGCGTTTCGCCGTTCTCCAGGAAGCCGCGGGCGCTGTCGATGAGGGGCAGGACGATGTCCAGGTAGGCGCTTGGGAGTTTCATCCCACAAGGGTAACGGTGGCCGGCGCGTGATGCCAGCAGCGCGTCAGCGCCGGATTTCGGCTGGCCCGACAATGCGATAATTCCGGCCCTGATTGCGGCCGGCACGTCCCAAGCCCCATGTTCCCCCAGGAAACCATGATCTTTTTTATTCCCCTCGCCGACCTCAAGCTTTTCCACGCCACCGACCTGTCCGCGCTGACGGAGCGGGAGATCGTCGAGCGTGTTCGTGCGGATGAACCGGGCTTGTTCGAGGGGGCCGACCTTTCCATCCGTGAAGGCGTCCTCGTCATCGAGTTCCCGCCGGTCGCCGAATCCGCGCACGCCGAGGCCATGCGCCTCTTCGAGAAAGGTGTGCAGCGCTGCCGGCAGGGGGATTACCGCAAGGCCGTCGGCATCCTCGACCGGGTTCTCGAGCTGGATCCTTCGATCGTCGCGGCCTACCGCAACCTGGGGATGGCCTATGTGGAGCTCAACGAGCCGGAGAAGGCCCGCGAGTACCTGATCGAGGCCGCGCTGCTCGACCCCCGCGACCCCTGGCCCTATGTCGTGCTGGGCAACCAGTTGATCAGGCAACCGGGCAAGCTCGAGGCCGCCGAAGCGCTGCTGAGGAAGGCCCAGGCACTGGACCCGACGGATCCCTGGGCCATGAACTCGCTGGGCGGCACCGCCACCGAGAAAGGCGACCTGGCCGGCGCGCGGGACTGGTTCCGCCAGGCCTTGGAGCTGAAACCCGACTTCGCCAACGCCCGCTACGGGCTGTCCAACACGTTCGCCATGGAAGGCCGTTTCGACGAGGCGCGGAGCGAACTCGCCACGCTGTTCAGCGGCGCCGAACATCAGGACGCGCGCTCGAACCAGGTGTTCAGGGCCGCCCACGATTTCTGGCTGGACCTCACCCGGCAGCTGGCCAACGCCCGTTGGGAAGACTCCCTGGCCAGCGTGCGCGCTTACCTGGAACAGGTGTCCAGGGATTCCGGTTTTCCCGTGCGCGAGGAATGGGCCGATTTCCCGGAGAACTTCGCCGCCCAGACGCAGATGGCCTGGAAGAAAGGGCGGGACCACCACGTCATCCGCCTGCGCCGCGGCTACCCGGAGCCGGCCTGGCACCATACCCTGGCCCACGAGGCGACGCACATCGCCATGGAGGCGGCGGCCCGGGCGCTGGGGCGCAACCGCTGGTTCGTGACCACGGCGGACACCCGCGCCAGGGCCCTGAAAGGCATGGCCGGCGACATCCGCAAGATCGGCAAGCTGGGCTACCCCGAGGACCGCGTGGGGGAACTGATGGTGACGCTGCACAACGGCGCCACGGCCTTCCTGTTCAACTGCCCGCTGGACATGATCATCGAGGCGCGCCTGCGGCGCGAACTGCCGGCGCTGGCGGAAGCCCAGTGGCTGTCCCTCGACCTCCTGGCCCGGGAGGCGGTTTCGGTGACCTGCCACCCGGAAATCCGCAAGCTGGCGCCGCAGGCCATCCTCAAGGTGAACGACAGCCTGAATGCCGCCATGGCGCTGTTCCTGAAGGACCTGTCGGGCGGCGCCATCGACCATGTCGAGGCCTACCGCCCCTTCAACTGCCTGAAACCGGCGGAACGCCTGTACGGGCTCTACCGGGAGGCGGCGTCCCGGAACCCGGACGCGGGGAGCGAGTACGACTTGGTGGACGCCTTCGCCGATGTCCTGGGCGTGCGCGACTGGTATGTGTGGCAGCCCGACCGCGATGTCGCGGAGCCCGCCCAGGCAGCCGAACCGTCACCGGGCTCGGCGAGGAAGATCGATTCCCCCGCCGCCCTGATGTATCTGGTGTCCGCCCTGGAACATCTGGACGGACTCCATGACCGGGAAGTCACCCACGTGGCCACCGAGACCGCCATCCTGGGCCGGTCCGGCATGGACCTCGACAATGCCGACAAGGTGCATACCCTCTCCATGTTTCCCGGCGAACGCTTCAGCGGCCTGGAGCTGCTCTGCCTGATGTATGCGGCCTTCCAGCGGATCAAGCCGGATGCCGACGTGGGCGTGGACATGTCCGCGATCTGGGCCGCCGCCCGCATGATGCACGCGGCCCGCAAGCGCTGAGTCCGGCGCCGGAGCCCGGCGGGGAGGCTCGGCGGGCTGGTCAGGTCTCCAGCCCCGCCATCCTGCTCGCCCATGCCTCGCCCCGTCGCGCGGCGACATAGGCCCGGGATCCCTTGCTGCCGGCCTGGACTTCATCCCGCCCGGGAATCCGGCCGCCGTAGGCGTCTTCGGCCGGGCGCGGCCCCAGCAGGCAGAACCCCGCTTCGATGGCGGCCATCATGGCGCGGCCATAGGCGCCCTGGAACTTCCATGCGTCCGCCGCGTTGATGGCGCGCTGCAAGGCCTCGTAATAAGCGGTTTCGTCCGCTTCGACGTTGCCTTCGATGATGTCGATGTCTTCGAGGTTCATGTTCATGCAGGCTGGTTGCAAAGGGCTGCTCAGGCTGTGCGCGGCACATTCTCCCACGGCATCCCTGTGCGCTGGTGTCCCCATCGAGCGAGTTCGGCCAGCGGCACGGCTGCGCTGACATAGCGCCGCCATGTGCCCAGGTTGTCGCGGGCGATGGCTCCGGTGACAGGCAGCGTCTGCGACTTCCCGGGTTTGCCATCCAGTAGAACGCCCACATGCACCGGCGCGTCGCAGCCGGGGATGTATTCCAAGGTAACCTGGGCCTCGCCCGCAGCGGATTCCGCCACCGCCGCCAGCGCTAACTCCCGCGCGAGCAGGCCGCCGATGCGGTCCACCTTGCGGAAGTCCTTGCCTGACCAGGCGCCGCCGCCGATGGGCACCGTTGGTCCGTAGGCGTCCACCACCAGTTTCTTGCCAGACAGGCCGTTATCGCCGTTGGGGCCGCCGGAGACGAACATGCCAGCGCCGTTGAGTGCGAGGTCCGGCAGCGCCATGCCGGCGCAGGCCGTCTCTAGCGCTTCCTCTGCGATCTCCCGCAACAGGATCCAGTCGCTGGCCGCGTGGTGGTTGAGGGAGATGGACACGTGCAGCGGGCGCCAGGTCCAGCCTTGACGGACGATGCGGGTCACAACCTTGGCGTCCGGGCCCACCTGGCCCGGCCCTTTCTCCCGGCGCAGGCGGAAGAGCTCGCGGCCGATACGGCGGGCCAGCCAGTGGGCCGGGGGCAAGTGGTCCGTCTCGGCAAGTCGGTTGGCGTAGCCGACGCAGACGGCCTGGTCGTCCGAGAGATGGCGCAGTTCCCGCTCGCCGTCCTCGAACTCGCCCCAGCAGAAGGCGGTGTCGATACGGAGGTTCTCGGGCAGGGGTCCCCAGGCGACGCCGGCGGCATCCACGCCGTAGCCGGCGCCGGCGTAGGCCTGGCGAGCCAGGGCCTCCACGTCCAGGGCGTCCAGCACGTCCCTGTGGGCGGCGATGCGCCCGGTGAGGAACAGGCGGTCGAAGACGCAGGCGGCCTCCAGGCCGCACTGGCCTTCCGGGTCGCCCTGGCGGACAGCGTCGACGATGCTGTCTACCACGGCGTCGCAGAGTTTGTCCGGGTGGCCGGGCAGCACGAACTCGGCCGTCTCGAAGCTTGTTTCGGTCATGGCGTTCTCCGGTGTTCAGTCCAGTTTCGGCAGGCGGCTGCAGCGGCCGCCCAAAGGGCCCATAAAATCCGCATCGCCGCCGTCGGTGATGGCGGCCTCGACGCGGACACGGCGTTTTTTCAGGGCGTGTGCATGCTCGGCCGGGACGCGGCCGACCCAGCCGTCGGTGACGATCAGGGCCCGGTCGGCCTTGCTATGCAGAAGGTGCTCGGTGACGACACGGATGTCGGTGCCAGCGGTGGTCACCAGTTCACCCCGGCGCAGGCGGGCGATGGAAACGCCGGCCACCTGCGTGCTGAACAGTTGCACCTCGGGTGCGATCCAGGGGGAGAGGCCGGCCAGCGCGGCATAGAGGGGGCGGATGACGCCGTCCATGGAGCCGGAGACGTCGAGGTAGACCCGTACCTGTTCTCGTCGCGCCAGGGCGCGGCCGGCGAGGTCGGCGCGGTGCGCCGGTACCGACTCGCCCCAGAGCTCCCGCAGCCAGGCCCGCCGGTCACGGCCGTAGGGCAGCACCGTCTCAACGCTGCCCGTGGCGTGGCGCAGCCGGCCCGATCCAGCCTCGAGGCCGGCCAGGCGCATCAGGGCGCGCCGCAGGGTGCGCACGGCATCCTCCCGTCGCCGACCCAGGCTGATCCGCCGGTTCTCGGCGTCGCCGCCCAGGTCGCGGCCGGAGCGCCGCTCCAGCATGGGCCATTCGGCGACAATGCCGCGGATCTCCTTCAGCACCTCGGGGGCGGCAGGGTCCGCACCCTCGCTGTCGTGGGAGCCCAGGAGACCTTCCATCCGGTCTGTGCCGGCCACCTTCAGGGTTGGCAGCAACCGGAACAGCTCCTCGGTGCTGGCGGACGCATCGCTGTAGAGAAGGCGGTGCACCTCTCCGGCGCGGCCGGGCAGCCAGCGCTCGGCACCGGTGCCCCAGCCCTCGGGCGGTCGCAGCAGGGCCCAGGGCAGTTGGTCGGCGTCGTACAGTTCGCGGAAGAGGCGGGTGTGGGCGGCGTCCGGGAACTGGCGGCAAAGCTGGGCGTTGATGACGGCGTCGAAGGCCCAGTTCTGGGCCGGCGTCAGTCGCTCGTAGAGGCGGGTATGGCCCAGGGCCACGTGCCAGAGCTCGTGCAGCACCAGCATGACCAGGGCCGCGTCGGTCCGGCAGTGCGCTTCGGCGAAGTCCGGGTTGAACAGCAGTCGGGAGTCGAGTCCCAGGGTTACTGCGGCGGTGGGGATGTCCTTCGTCACCTCGATGTCGAGCAGGCCCAGCAACTTGGCGAATTGCGGCTGGGCGACGGGGAAGGCGTTCCAGATGCGCGCGGTCAGTGCGCACGCACGGGGGTCTTGAACGGTAGGGCGCATGCGGTCTCCTTCAAGGCGCGTAGAAGTCCCAGGCCCCGCCTTCGGCGAGGTCGGGGGCTAGGATGGGCAGGCCGTCCCGGTCGAAGGTGCGGCCGTTGAGGTGGGTGAGGGTCCAGAGCACGGCGAGGACGTCCGTCGAGCCGGGGACGCTGCCCGATACGCCGCCCGCCAGGGACTCGGCAACGGCCATGGCCGGCAGCGCGGGGCAGGGCGGCAGGCGTCCGGCCAGGTCGGCGAGACGGTCCTGCAGGGCCTCCAGGGGCTGGTCCGCCAAGTCCTCGACCACGACCGCCGGAGCCCCCGCTTCGAACGACGATGCCAGCGTTACCAGTCCGGCCAGGCGCAGGGCGCGCACGCGAGCGATGCTGGCCCGGGCTCCCTGTCTGTAGCGGCCGCGCGCGGCGTCGAGCCCGTCGGCCCGCAGCGCCCGCATCCGTCGGACCGTGTCCGGGAGTCGTGCGGCCAGCAGGGCGTCCGGATCGGCGCGCAGGACATGGCGCAGTCCCGCCGCCCCGGGCGTCACGCCGATCTTTCCGGTGCTCTCCACCGCAGTGCCATAGGGACGGAAGCTGACCGTGCTGCGGGGCGGCGCCGACATGTTATGCGCCAGGTCGGCGTGTTCCCCTCGGAAGTTCAGGCGGGTCATCAACCGACTCCGTCGGGTTGGCCCGCCACCGCGAACAGTCTCGACCAGGCCTGGTCCAGGGCCAGCAGTTCGGCGGCGTCGAACTCCTCCTGCTCCACGGCCCGGATCGCCAGCAGGGTGTTGGCGAGCTGGTCGTCCGCCTGCCCGGCCTTCCTGGCCTTGCCGATGGCGGCGACCAGGGTGTCCCACTTCGCGGCCCGGGAGCGCTCCATGGTCAGGTTCTGGCCGCCCGACTCGACCATCCTGCGGACCTTGCTGGCCGGTTCCGAGAGGAGTTCGAAGGCCGGCACGTTGAGGCAGCCGGTCCGGCTGGCCACGGGCAGCAGGTGGCGGGACAGCAGGTATTGGCGTGGCTTCGACAACCCGGCGAAGGCGTCGCTCACCAGGGTGGAGACCTCGGACCGGCTCAGCCTGGCGGGGAAATGGGGCAGCGCGGCGGCGACGCGCTCCACCGGGTCAGCGATGGCGCGCAGGGCGTGCCAGGGGCTTTCGGCCGGTTGGCCGGCGGCGGCGAGTGCCTCGCGGTGGATCGCCTTCAGCCTGGACTCCTCGATCCTGCGGCCCTGGGCACGCTGCGGCAGGCCGTAGCGCAGGGCGAGGAAGGCGGCACCGGCGAGGTCGGCCTTCAGGTTCAGGACCGCCAGCGCGGCGTAAACGGCATGGATGCCTTTGGCCAGGTGCACCGCCCGTCGTCCGCTGACGCCCAGCCTGGCCTCGATGAGGGAAGGCACCAGGGCGTCCACGTAGGCCGCGGCCCAGTCACGCTCCTCCCGGGGCGTGCCGGCCAGGGCTTGGCGGGTCCGGGCGACCAGGCCGGCCACGTCGGGCGCAATTTCAGGCGGACGGTCGCCGCCGTCGATGAGGGCGAGGCGGTCCTCCCGGCCCAGTTCGGCCAGGGTCGGCAGGGGCAGCACCCATGGGAAGCGGTCGGCCAGGGCCGGGTCGAGGGGCAGGGAGCCCTCGTAGACCTCTTCCTCGTCGTCCATGTCCGCGGTGGCCGGGGGGTTCATGGCGGCCCAGCGGTAGCGCAGCTGCTCCAGGGGCAGGCCCTGCACGCGCTTCTCGTGGACGATGGAGAAGAGCTTGTTCTGGGTCTCCGGCCGGCAGCGGGAGATCTCGTCGAGGAACACCGACTCCGCCTGCCAGAGGTCGCCGGGCGTGCGCAGGTAGGTGAGGCCGTCCCGGGCGGAGTTGGGTACCGGGTAGCCGAGCAGGTCGTCGAAGGCGATCAGGCTGGCGTTGTAGTGCCGATGGGCGAGGCCCAGCACCGCGGCGAGCCGGTTGAGCAGCTCGGACTTGGCCGTGCCGTGCGGCGCGACCAGCAGCAGGGGGCGCTCGTCGGCCAGGGCGGCGAGGATGACCGGGTCCAGGTGGTCGAGGCCGAACAGGTTGAGGGACCGCAGCAGGCGGATGGGCTTCTTTCTGGGCATGTCGCGAATCTCCATGTTTCGCGCCCCGTTTAGCGGCCTTGTTTAGCGTCGCGGCAAGTGGGGCTAAATGACGACGAAGGTTGCAGGCGGTGACAGGTTTAGGCGGTCACATTCCGTAGGCGGGCCATCCAGCCCCTGTCCAAGAAGCCGTCCCGCGTGCTGAAGATCTCGATCGCGGCGCACTCCTCGAACGGGCCGGCGAACACGTCTGCCACGGCGCAGCAAGACGGGAGGTCGAGGCCTTTGGCCGCGATGGCGTCCAGGATATCCCCCAGTTCGCCGCTGGACATGGTGGAGATGGTCAGCAGTTCCCGGTCTAGCCGCGCGTAGGGGTAGTCCTTGCGGAAACCCGAAACCCCGCCCGGATAGCCCGCCTGGACGCCCGCGCGGGTGAACACGGCGGTGAGGAATACGATGCGCACCGCCCCGCTGGCCCGCAGGTTCATGTATTTCAGCGTTTCGAGGTCATACATGGCGTGCCTCCTCCGCCCAGGCCCGGAAACGGCCGGAGTAGTACTTCGCCAACTCCGGATAGAAGGGCGACGAGACCAAGACGAAATCCAGCATCCCTTCCACGCTGTCCTCCAGCCCGTTCATGGCGATCACCTCACGCATGGGCCAGGCGCCGTCCAGGAAGTCCACCAGCTGGCCGAGCGTGAGCGGACGGCTGGAAGTGCGGGTATTGCGGCCGGTCAGGGTGTCGCCGTTGTACTCGTCCACCACGCGATAGCGGATGCGGCCTCGTCCCTTGCGGGCGCGGACGCTGACCACGTCCTGGAGGACGGACGCCAGGGTGATGCGGGCGATCTCCACCTCCACGGCCGCCAGGTCGGGCAGGTATTCGCCGCCCATGAAGCGGGGGTGGATGCGACCGGCGTGGTCTCGCGCCTCGGCGCTCAGGCCGGAGCGGGCGACGAAGTCCTCGAGCTGGTCCAGCCTGCCATCGTCGATCAGGGCCTGGACGTATTTCCGGCGCTCGGCTCCCTTCACGGTAGCGAGCAGGTGGGTGGCCAGGTCCAGCGGCCAGAAGTAACCGGCGGGACGGTAGCCGAGGTCGATGTCGGGATAGGTTTCGCACATGTCCGTTTCTCCTTGTGTGGACACGCCCTGTTTAGCGGTATGCGTTTAGCGTCCCCCGCAAGTCGGGCTAAATCGGGGACGGCGCCTCGCGGCGACGGGGTGGTGCTACTTCAGCCGGGCCTCGATCCGCTCGAGGGATTCCAGCACCTTCTTCAGGCTGGTACGGGCCGCGTCCGAAATGGGGATGCCGGCCTGATCGCGACGAATGTAGGACACGTTCGACTGCATCTACGCCAGGGAAGCGTGGACGGTCCCGATGTCGGCATCGTGGGGCTGCTCATGGTGCGTCTCCTCGCCTGAAGCCTTCGGCGCGCAGGGGCTCTAGGGTCCGGCCGTCGCTATCCTCCACCACGTCGTGCAGCACGCCGGCGATGCGGGCGGCGTCCGTTTCCTGGGCCGGCATGACGCGCAGGGGATGCAGGAGGTAGGGGGCGCCAGCCTTGTCGGTCTGGCCGGAGTGGGCGACGAGGGCGATCTCGACGTTCATGGTGTTATGACCTCCAAGGTGATCACCGGACGACGACAAGCTCCGGCTCCTGTTCGTACACCCCTTCGAGCGTCTCCTGCTCGGGCGGGCGCAGGGGCAGCAGCCACGCATCCGGATGCTCCACCCGGCTTGCCCATCCAACCACTTCGCCGACAACGACTTCCGTGGTCTCCTTGACCAGGTAGGGTTCCGACGTGACCGGTTTGACCAGCCAGCACGGCAGTTCCAGCCGCGGATTGAAGTTGACGGGCCCGCGGACCTCAACCATGCGACCGATGTTCGCCTCGCAGTCCGGTTCGTCGTGGATGACCAGGGCCAGGTCTCCGTCCTTGCAACGCAGATTCATGCTCTTCTCCTATTTAGCGGCTTTGCCGTTTGGCGGGGGCCGCAATCCGGATCAACTCCCCCCATGGCCCATGGGGCCAACCCCTCGCCGGGGACGCTCAGAAGGCACCCTGTTTCCAGGCCGCGTCGAACGCTGCCTCCAGCCGGTCGTTGACGCCCCTGCAACCCGCCACCACCCGGCCAGCCCAGTCGAAGTACTCGCGCTTGCGTTGCTCGCTCCATTCCGCCGGCGGGCTGTTGCAGATCGCTCGCAGGTTGCTGGTCTTGTCGGCGATCTTGAGCATCCTCGCCCGCTCCGACTTGTGCGGCGCGTGCTCGACCTGCAGGCGCTTGCGCTCGGCCTTCTCCAGGGTCTTGTCGTCGGTGACTTCCCGCACCAGGTCGGCGATGTCGCGGCCGAACGCCTCGACCAGTTCCTCGTAGCGCACGCCCTGGTCCTCGATGGTGTCGTGCAGCAGGCCCGCGGCCACCAGGTTGGCGTCGGCGCCGTCGGTGGCTTCCGCCAGCAGCCGGGCCACCTCGGCCAGGTGGTTGACGTAGGGCTCCTTGTCCACGCCCTTGCGGCGCTGGTGCACGTGCTTGCGCGCGGCGAAGTCCAGGGCGCTGGCGATGAGCAGGGTGTCTTCGTTCATGTCTTCTTGCTCCTGTAGTCGTTGGGTTCGATGTCGTTGTCCGGCCTTTCCCAGGGCAGGACGGCGAAGAGTCCGTCCTCGCCCAGGTAGCGGCTGCGGTAGCCGGCGTCGAAACGCCGGTATTTCGGATCCTGTTCGTGCAGCCAGGCGTATAGCTTCGGCGAGCCGTCCCGGTGGAAACCATGAAACGACAGGGCCAGGGGCTCACCCACGGCGGGCAGGCAACCCGTTCGGTAGCGCCTGCAGACCGTCCGCATGAAATGGCCCGGATAGGTGGATATCTCGCAGCCGTGGCCCAGGTCCAGGAGGATGGACCGCCGCATGCGGCGGATCACGCGCCCCTCGATCAGCGTGCCGTGGGGCTTGCCCTCCAGCCAGGCCCAGCGTTCGGGATCTTCGGCGGCCTCGGACCATGCCGGCCCGCGACTGCCGAGGTTCCGGTTGCTGAACAGGTTCCGCAGGGATTCGTCCTGGCTTTTCTGGTCCCAGAAAGCGTCGCTTACCTCCAGTTCGATGCGCTGGCCGATCCAGTGGTCGCGCCGCTCGGCCGGGGTCGAGGCCACCTTGAAGCGCAGCCCTTCGTACTCCACCAGCAGGCAGCGGGCGCGCACCTGGAGGACGGTCGCGGTGCGCCCCTCCGCCGAGGCCAGCCGGTGCAGCCGGTCGGCGTTCGAATGACGTTTGTCCATCATGACCTCGTCTCAGAATAGAAAGCGTGGAAGGGACGGATCAACGGACAACCCGCATCCAGCAACCGCGCCTTGCGGTCTCGTTCGGACATCGGGCACCCCGGACAACCAGCAAAGAGGGTGTTGGGCCGCGCGGCGATGCTTTCCGAGCGCTTGGGCCTGTTCGGTCCAGATTTGGCAGATGCCCCTTCCACGGCCGCGTCGGCAGTCACCCGGCCGTCCCGCGACAAGACGGCCTGGCCTCCGTCAGGGCCGGAGGCGCTTATTCCTTACAGCCCCGCCGCCCGGGCGATGTCCGCGGGCAGCGCCAGCGTCAGGCTGGACCGGTTCTTCTCGTTGATCCGGTCGGCCAGGGCGTAATACTCGACGCGCACCGACTCGGCCTGTTCCCTGAGCTTCCCCAGGGTGTCGTGGCCCATGAGGCGCACGCGAATGCCCTGCCTGCGGTCGTAGCGGTCCGGCTCCGAGGGCAGGCGCTCCGGCACGTTCTTCAGCTGGTCGATGCCGACCATCTCGGGCGACTGGACCACGACCAGGTCGGTCAGCACCTTGAGCCGGCGAGCCAGCCGATCGTGGTCGGCGAGATCAGCCGTGACGCCGGCGGCGGCGTTGGCGCCCCCCAGCCCCTTGCGCACGGCGGCGATGCCGTCCTGCAGGCGGAAGGCCCATGCCAGGCGCGCCTCGGCCTGGCGGGACTGGGCTCGCAGCTCCTCCTCCTGGCTCTCGCCCAGCCAGGCGGGGACGGTGGTGTTGGTGTAGGCGCCGCGCACGGCGCCGACGGTTTCCGTGTATTCCCTGGCGAGCCGCTCGGCCACCTTGTGCCAGCGGGACAGGGAGAGGGTGTAGGTCTGGTCCATGTTCTTCTCCTGTTTGTCGGTTACTGCCGGGTGACCATCCCGGCCATGCGGAAGGCGCCCACCACGCCCTGGAACTGGCCCACTTCCACCAGAGCCCAGCCGATGTCGGGGTTGGCCGCGGCGAGGGCCAGGAACTCCTGGGACGTCAGGACCGGCTCCTCGGGGCTGCCCCAGCCGGAGATGTCGACCTCCAGGTAGGGCGGGTTGCAGATGGGGTCGGTGACCACCCAGGGGCGCACGCTCTCGGGGATGGCCAGGGTATTCGGCTCGA
>VGNO01000062.1 GCA_016865985.1 Chloroflexota bacterium
ATCCAGGAACATGTCCCGACGGATGAGGAGGTTGCCCGTGCCAGCAAGCAGGCTCGCGCCATGTTCGCTTATGGAGCTGAGAACATCACCAACCAGGCTTTCTGGCTCGGTTACCCGGAGATGTACGATACGCATGACTGGTTCACCAACTACCTCGACCGGCTGGCCGAAGTCACGCCTGCCGCAGTCCAGCAGGCGGCGCGCGATTACCTGCGGCCGGATTACCGGGTGGTTGGGACCTATCGCCCGGAAGGAGGGGAGCCAGCCTGATGTTGCACAAACAGACCCCTCCATCCTCCCTGCCAGGTCCGGAGGACATCCATCGGGCGGTCCTGCCGAATGGCATGGTTGTCCTCAGCCGCCAGAACTTCAACAGCCCGTCGGTGGTCATCAGCGGCTACCTCCTGGCCGGCAGCCTGTTCGACCCCGAACAGAAACTCGGCCTGGCAGATTTCACAGCGAGCGCCTTGCTGCGCGGCAGCCAGGAGCGTAATTTCCAACAGATCTTCGAAGCGCTCGAATCGTGCGGCGCCAGCCTGTCGGTCGGCGCCGGGATGCAGTCCGCCGGATTCAACGGCCGCTGTCTTGCCGAGGACCTGCCGCTCTTGCTGGATCTCTTCGCCGATGCCATCCTGCGGCCGGACTTCCCCGCCGGGCAGGTCGAGAAACTGCGCGCACAGCGCTTGACCGGGCTCGCCATCCGCGCCCAGGATACGGCGGATATGGCCGGCCTGACCTTCGACAAGATCATTTACGAAGGCCATCCATATGCCCGTCCCGAGGACGGCTGGCCGGAGACCATCCGCGCCATCAGCCGGGATGACCTGGCGGGTTTCCACCGGGACCACTACGGGCCGCGCGGCATGGTCATTTCCATCGTCGGGGCCGTGGATGCGCCCCAGGCGCTGGGCGAAGTGGCGCGCGTCCTAGGGGATTGGCGCAACCCGCGCCAGCCGGCGGACCCGGTCCTGCCGCCGCTCCAGCCACTCGTCCACGAGACCTCCCGCCGGGTCGTCATCCCCGGGAAGTCCCAGTGCGACCTGGTGATCGGCGCGGCCGGTCCCAGGCGCCTCGACCCGGAATACTTCCCGGCAGCGCTTGGCAATTCAGCGCTGGGCCAGTTCGGGATGATGGGACGCATCGGTGAGGTTGTGCGCGAGAAGGCGGGACTGGCCTATTACGCCGGCAGTTCGCTGAACGCCGGGATCGGGCCGGGTTCGTGGGAGATCAGCGCCGGGGTCAATCCTTCCAATGTAGGCAAAGCCATCGACCTCATCCGGCGGGAATTGCGTGAATTCCATCATAAGGGCATAACCGCTGACGAACTGGCGGACAACCAGGCCAACTTCATCGGGCGGCTGCCCCTGTCGCTCGAGTCCAATGGCGGGGTGGCAGGAGCGCTCTTGAACATCGAGCGCTACGGGCTGGGGATGGATTTTTACCGCCGATACCCGGACCTCGTGCGCGCTGTCACCACCGGCCAGGTGCGCCAGGCAGCCCGCAAGTTCCTCGATCCCGAGCGCCTGGCGCTGGCCGTGGCGGGACCGGGGGAGGCAGGGTCATGAAACTGGCAACCGGGCTCGACCTGGTCGAGATCGACCGTCTCCGCGCTGCCATCGAGCGCCACGGCGAGCGTTTCCTCCACCGCGTATTTACCAACGCCGAACTGGATACCTGCGGCGGATCGGTCGAATCGCTGGCGGCGCGCTGGGCGGCCAAGGAAGCGGTCGCCAAGGCGCTGGGCTGTGGGATTGGTGAAGTGTCCTTCCGGGAGATCGAAGTTTTGCGGGATGATTCCGGCGCACCGCGGTTGGTACTGCATGGGGCAGGCCGGGCGCGCGCCAGGCGGATGGGGCTGGCTTCCTGGTCGTTGAGTATCAGCCACAGCCGGTCGGTTGCCGCGGCAGTGGCGGTGGCGCTCGGTGAGGCAGGCGGTTCCGGGCGATAAGAAAACGCCGGACCATCCGGCGTTCATAATGCAATCAGCGAATTTTAGTCCACCCCGGAGGGGAGATCATCATCCACGCCGAGCCATAGATGACCAGGCAGGATGGAGCGCAGCGAGCGGATGGCGATCCGTTCACCCCGGGTAGGCGCCGGCTCCGGTCCTTTCGCGCCCAGCATGACCGGGTTTACCAGGCAGAGGTCCGGGAGGCGTCCGTATTTGCGCCGGTAGTAATCGGCGGCGCGTTCGACCTTGGTTGACAGGGGGGTCTTGGGATCGTTGTCGAGCCACATCATGCCGATATTCATTCAGGACTCCTGGTAGGTAGTTGGGATCCAAAAAGGCAGCCAGTCCACCCGGCGTTGCAGCATGAACTGCATTCCCGGGAACAGACTGTTCAAATTGCAGTCCGGGTCGGCGGTCAATGCACCCGCCAGTTGCTGCTGCCCGACATGGCCGAAGATCCGGGTGCGGAAGCGGCGCGCCTGGTCGCCCAGGCCGGTCATGGCGGCGGATTGGATACTGGCGACAGGCCAGATTCCACTCCCAGGGCCATGGAGCAGCAGCCAGGCCAGGTCATCCCGGGCAAGGTCCGGCAGCAGAGCCTGCCGGCTGATATCATCCACCAGCAATAGAACTTTCTGGCGGTTGCGGCGGGTATTCCCGGCCCAGGAGACGAGCCGGGAGAGGATCCGGGCTGCGGATTGATGATAGACCGGCCAGATGCCCAGGTTGTTAGGGGATCGTTCCAGCCCTGCCCATTCCTCCGGATAACCGGTCAGGACGGTGAATTGCAGGTCGCCTGGCCCTGGGAGGAAGTCTGTGACGGCAGCCAGCGTCTGCAAAAAGGCGGTCTTGCCGCTGCCACTGTCGCCTGCCACAAGGATGGCGCCGGGAGCAGGGTCATCCAGGTCGAGCAGGAGCGGGAGTCCATCCTCCGCCACACCGAGGAAGAGCGAACCGGGCGGCAGTCCCTCGATCCCCGCCAGCGCCTGCGGCAGGGACGGGCAGGGGGGCAGGTGAGGGGTCTGCCCGGCTTGTTCGAGTTCGGGCTGGATCTCCATGAACGCCTGCAAGGCAAGTGAAAAAGTGTCTGAAAGGGACATGGCACACCTGTTAGAATATATGTTCTAATTATACACAGCCACGCTAGGAATGCAAGGGGGCGGAGAATATTTAACTTTCCGCTGCGCTCTTGCCACATCCCCTCGAGTGCGCTATAATGCCCGCCGGTCAATCGAAGGAGAGTTTGGAATGCCCATTTACACGTACCGCTGTGATAGTTGCGGGATCCAGTTCGAACGCCAGCAGGGATTTCACGACCAACCCCTCACACGCTGTCCGGAATGCAACAAGAAGAGCCTGAAGAAGGTGTATGCCCCGGTCGGGATATTGTTCAAGGGGTCCGGCTTTTACGCCACCGACCATAAATCCCCGTCCGGGCAAAGCGCGGCGCGAGGGGATAAGGAAAAGAAGGAAGCAACCGGGGAAACCGCCCCGGCTGCCAAAAGCGAATCCAAAACCGAGAACAAGCCGGAAGCGAAAAAAGATTAACGTCCGCCAGGTCGACGCGACGGGATGCACTGCTGGTCGGCGCATCCCTTTTCGTTGACAGGCCATATTTCCGAAGTGAAGGTGGACATGGTCGCTGCCTGGCAACAAAAACACCCCTGGAGGGGTGTCTTTGTTTCAGGCTCCTGGCCGAGGACTTGAACCTCGAACATGGCGGTTAACAGCCGCCCGCTCTGCCGATTGAGCTAGCCAGGAAAGCGTGCCAGATTATAAAAGGAAGGCAAGGGAGTGTCAAGCCTGTCCCGGAAAATCAGTATTTTATGGCGCTCAGGCTGTTGAGTTTGTCCCAGCGGTGGGTGGCGTTGATCTGGCGGACAGTGCCGGTCAAGCCTCGCACCACCAGGCTGTCGGTGCTGGCGCCATTGCCGAAATACTTGACGCCCTTGAGCAGTTCGCCGTCGGTGATGCCGGTGGCGGCGAAGAAGACATCCTCGGAAGCGACCATGTCGTCCATGGTGAGCACCTTCTCGAAATCGTAGCCCATCTCCCGCCCGCGTCGCAGTTCATTGTTATCCCGGGCATAGAGTTTCCCCTGGATCTCGCCGCCCATGGCGCGCAAGGCGCAGGCTGCAAGAACGCCTTCCGGCGTCCCACCGATGCCGAAGAGCACATCGATGCCTGAATCCGGCCAGGCGGTCATCAGGGCGGCGGCCACGTCGCCATCCGGGATGAGACGGATGCGCGCCCCGCACTTGCGGATCTCGGAAACCATGTCGTCGTGACGCGGCCGGTCGAGGATGATGGTGGTCAGGTCTTCGATGGATTTCCCCTTGGCGCTGGCGATCGCTTTCAGGTTCTCGCAGATGGAGGCCTCGATGTGGACCTTGCCCTTGGCTTCCGGTCCGACCGCGATCTTGTTCATATAGACGAACGGGCCGGGGTCGAACATGGAACCGCGTGGGGCGATGGCGACGGTGGCGATCGAGTTGGAACGGCCATATGCCAGGGGACGGGTGCCGTCGATCGGGTCGACAGCGATATCCAATTCCAGGCCGGTATCGCCCGAGCCGACCCTCTCGCCGTTGTAGAGCATCGGGGCTTCATCCTTCACCCCTTCGCCGATGATGATCACACCGTTGATCTCGATACTGTTCAGGACCAGGCGCATGGCATCCACGGCGGCCTTGTCGGCGGCGTTCTTGTCGCCCCGGCCCATGAAACGGCCGGCTGCCAGGGCGGCCGCTTCGGTAACACGAACCAGTTCGAGCGCCAGGTTTCGGGTGGGTGTGAAACCGTTCATCGGGAATCTCCCTTATCGGATTATAGGATGAACCAGGTGAGGAAATAGTATCCAATGGCCGCGCCCCACAGCCAGGAATCGACCCGGTCCAGGAAACCGCCGTGCCCGGGGATGATGTTGCTCGAGTCCTTCTTCCCTGCCTGGCGTTTGATCATGCTCTCACCCAGGTCGCCGAGCGTGGTCAGCAGGGACAGGACCAGGCCAAGCAGGCCGGCCTGCCACCAGGGGATGTGCGGCCCGCCCAAGACAGGCCAGAGCAGCGCCAGGCCGGCCGCGCCGGCCGTGCCGAGGATGACGCCCGCCCAGTAGCCTTCCCAGGACTTCTTCGGGCTGAGACGCGGGCTGAGCCGGTGGCGGCCGATACGGGAACCGATGATGTAAGCGAACGAGTCGGCGATCCAGACCGAGCCGAGGGTCTGGAGCAGGAGCCACATCCCATCCGGCAGGTTGCGCAGGACGAGCAGGTAGGAACCGATCCAGCCGAGGTAGACGAGGCCGCCGACGGTGATGGCGAAATCTGCGGCAGATTGCTCGCGCCCGCGTTCATAGGCGCGCAGGTGCCAGGCCATGGCCGCCAGGGAGGGGAGGGTCAAAGCCGGCGCAACCCATTCCGGCATAATAGAGCGTGTAGCCAGTATGAGAAGGCTCCCGGCAACAACCAGCGCCGTAGCCGGGAAGAAACCGGCTGCCCGGAAGAGGTTGGAGTACTCCCAGGCAGCGATTCCGAGTATCAACAGGATGACGATCAGGTAGGAGATCCCCCCGAAAATGACGGCCGGCAACCCAACCGCGGCCAGCGCCAGTGCAGCCAGTGTGCGTTTAAGCATCGGTCTCCTCGACGGGCTGGGTGAGTCCGCCGTAACGGCGATCGCGCCGGGCGTATGTGTCCAGCGCTTTTTTGAACTCCTCCTTATCGAAGTCCGGCCAGAAGGTCTGGGTGATGTACCATTCGGAATAGGCCGTCTGCCAGATGAGGAAATTGGAAACACGCAGTTCACCGGAAGTGCGGATGATCAGGTCCGGGTCCGGGACGCCGGCCGTGAACAGGTAACGGGAGACCAGTCCGGTATCCACCCGGTCGGCGGGGATGCCGTCGCGGATGATGCGCTGGATGGCGCAGATGATCTCGTCCCGCCCGCCGTAGTTGAAGGCCACGTTCAGCACCAGGCGCTGGTTGTCCTTGGTCAGTTCGATGGCTTGCAGGACTTTTTCCTGCACTTTCGGGTCGAGGCGTTCCAACCGCCCGATGTGACGCAGTTGGACCCCTTCGCGGTGCAGTTCGGCCAGTTCCCGGTCGATGACATCCTCCAGGATGCGCATCAGGCCCTGGACTTCCTCCCGGGGGCGGCCCCAGTTCTCGGTGGAGAAGGCATAGATGGTCAGGTAGCGGACTCCGAACTCGACGCAGGCAGTGATGATGCGCCGCAGGTTCTCCGTCCCGGCGCGGTGACCGGCCAGGCGCGGCAGGCCGCGCTGGATGGCCCAACGCCCGTTCCCGTCCATGATGATCGCGACATGGACAGGTATACGCGCCGTGGAAGGCTTTCCTTCTTTTGCCATAAGATGCGGGTGGGGGAGTGGCAAGCCTGGGGCTCAGACTTCCATGATTTCGGCTTCTTTGTGCCTGCCGGCCTTGTCCACTTCTTCGATAAAGCGGTCGGTCAGTTTTTGCAGGTCTTCCTCGCCGCGTTCCAGGTCGTCCTTCGAGATCAGTTTTTCCTTCTCGTACTCCTCCATGTCCTTCTTGGAGTCGCGCCGGATGTTGCGGACAGAGATGCGGGCTTCCTCGGCCCGGTGGTGGCAGACTTTAACCAGTTCGCGGCGGCGGTCCTCGGTCAATGGGGGGAGCGCCAGGCGGACCTGTTTCCCGTCGTTGTTAGGGGTCAGCCCGAGGTCCGAAGCCAGGATCGAACGCTCGATGGTCTTGAGGGAGGACGGGTCGAAGGGACGGATGAGCAGCGTACGCGGCTCGGGCACGGTGATGGTCGCCAACTGCATCAGGGGCGTCGGCGTATCGTAGTAGTCGATCGGCAGTTTCTCGACCAGCGCCGGGCTGGCCCGCCCTGTACGGATGGCCGCCAGGTTGTCCACCAGGCTTTGGATGGCGGCATGCATGCGGTTCTCGGTCACTTTGAGGATGTCCTTGATCACCTTGACCTCCAGGTCAATTTGGGGGGATGTACATGGCAAGGATACCTTAAAACCACGAAAAATGCCACTCAAAAGGCGCAGCCTGCCCGTCCATGGGCGGGAGGGGCGGCGCGCGTCTGCTCCGGGTATTCTTGCAAGACCGGGTTAGCCCGTGACCAGGGTGCCCACTTTTTCACCCCGCAGGGCGCGTTCCAACCCGTCTGGATCCCACAGGTTGAGCACCAGGATCGGGAGCCCGTTCTCCATGCAGAGGGAGACGGCGGTGCTGTCCATCACCTCCAGGCGACGGTTGAGGAGATCGATATAGGTCAGGTGGTCGAAGCGCACGGCCTGGGTATTCTTCTTCGGGTCTGCGTCATAGACGCCGTCCACCTTGGTGGCTTTGATGAGCACGTTGGCGTCGATCTCCATCGCCCGCAGGGCGGCGGCGGTATCGGTGGAGAAATAGGGGTTGCCGGTGCCGGCGCCGAAGATGACCACCCGCTTCTTCTCGAGGTGGCGGATGGCGCGCCGGCGGATGTACGGTTCCGCCACGGCGCGCATCTCGATCGCCGATTGGACGCGGGTCATGACGCCGGCGCGTTCGAGGGCGTCCATCAGAGCCAGGGCGTTCATGACGGTCGCCAGCATCCCCATGTAATCGGCGGTGCCACGGTCCATGCCGCGGTCGAGACCCTGCTTGCCGCGCCACAGGTTGCCGGCCCCGATCACAATCGCAACCTCGACCCCCACCCGGGTCACCTCCTGGACGCGCCCGGCAATCGCCTCCGCCCGCAGGGGATCGATGCCGAAACCGTCATCGCTCGAAAGCGCCTCGCCGCTCAATTTCAAAAGGATCCTCTTGTATTTCAGGTCGCTCATCGGAAAGCCTTTCTCCAGCCGTCGGTTAAGAAAAAGGCCAACCGGATGGTTGGCCTTTCGAGATCTAATTTGAGGTGCGTTCGCCGAGTTCCCAACGCTGGAATCGGCGGATGACCAGGTTCTCACCAGTGCTGGCAATATTCTGCAACAGCAGTTTTTCGATGGTGGTGGTCTCGTCGCGGATGTAAGCCTGGCGCAGCAGGCAGGTCTCATCCTTGAATTTTTCGAGCCGGCCTTCGGCGATGCGGTCGAGGATGTTATCGGGCTTGCCTTCCTCGCGGGCGCGGTTGCGGGCGATCTCGGACTCGTGCGCCAGCACATCGGCCGGGATTTCATCCTCTTTGATGTACTGCGGCGAAGCGGCTGCGATCTGCAGGGCAACTTCATGTGCGAAGGAACGGAAGGCCTCCGAACGGGCGACGAAATCGGTCTCGCAGTTGACTTCGACCATCACGCCCACCCGGCCATTACCGTGCGAATACAGTTCGACCGTCCCCTGTGAGGCGACCCGGTCGGCGCGCTTGGCGGCGGTAGCCATGCCTTTTTCGCGCAGGAAATCGACGGCCTTCTGGTAGTCGCCGTCCGCTTCGGTCAGCGCCTTGCGGCAGTCCAGCACACCGACCCCGGTGGCTGCCCGCAATTCCTTGATCATTTCAGTGGTGATTTCCATTACGACTATTCCTTCTTCTCATCTTCGACAACGGTTCCATCAGGGGCCGGTTCGACAGGTTCAGAGACTGGTTCAACTGCCGGTTCAACGGCAACATCCTCCACGGCAGCCTGTTCAACGGCAGCCGGTTCAACGGCAACTTCCGCCACGGCAGCCGGTTCTTCGACAGCGGGGGTCATCTTGGCCAGGGTCGATTCGCCCAACAACTGGTCGTCGGCGAGTTCCTCGTCGGTCTCCACCACCCGCGCCGGCTTGCGGAGCGGGGCCTGGTCGGCGTCGACCGGCTTCTGTTCCTCGCCGGCCTCGTCCTTGCGCATGGCCTTACCTTCGAGCACGGCATCGGCGATCTTGCCGACCAGCAACTTGATGGCGCGGATGGCGTCATCGTTGGAGGGGATGATGTAATCCACGTTGCTCGGATTGCAGTTGGTATCCACCAGCGCCACCACCGGGATGCCGAGCAGGTTGGCTTCATGGACGGCGGCCAGTTCGCGGCTGACATCCACCACGAACAACAGGTCCGGCAGTTTGTTCATCTTGCGGACGCCGGAGAGGCGGGTATCGAGGCGGGTGAACTCGCGCTGTATGAGCAGGCCTTCCTTCTTGGTCAGGCTGCCCAGGTCCCCGCCTTGCAGCAGTTTGTCCATCTTGTCCATTTCGACGACACGCTGGTGCATCGTGACCCAGTTGGTCAACATGCCGCCCAGCCAGCGTTCGGTGACATAGGGCATCCCGCAGCGTTCGGCTTCCTCCCGGACGGTCTCCTGCGCCTGGCGCTTGGTGCCGACGAACATGACCACCCCGCCCTCGGCCACCCGGTCGCGGATGACGTTATAGGCGTTATTGAGCGCCTTGACCGTCTGTTGCAGGTCGATGATGTGGATGCCGTTGCGTTCGGTGAAGATGTACGGCTTCATCCGGGGGTCCCACTTGTTGGTCCGGTGACCGAAGTGGACGCCGCTTTCGAGCAGGGCTTTCATTGAGACAACAGCCATGGGAAAAACTCCTTTCGCGTTTCTCCTCCGTTTCCATCCTCCCGGCCGGGGCCGCGTCCGTTGGGTCCGCGGCACGCCCCGGCAGGTCCGGAAACGTGTGTGATCGGGACATTTTTGCCTGTCCCAGGCAGGATGTGCCACCGCCGGAGCGGAAGCGGCGGAAGTATACCACAAATTCCCGGCCGGGCGAAATATGTTAAAATCAGCCCACCTTACCGGGAGCGCTCAATGAAAAAACTCATCCCGCCCGTCAAGGGCGCCCGCGATTTCTATCCCGAACAGATGGCATTCCGCACCTGGCTCTACCAGGCGGTGCGCCGCGTCTCAGAATCGTTCGGCTACCAGGAATTCGAAGCCCCCATCCTGGAGAGCCTCGAACTATACGCCGCCAAATCGGGCGAGGAACTGGTCAGGAAACAGTCCTATGTCTTCACCGACCGCGGCGGGGACGAGATCACCCTGCGCCCTGAACTGACTCCCTCCCTGGCGCGCATGGTCGCCCAGCGCCAGAACGAACTGGTCTTCCCGGCGCGCTGGTGGTCGTTCGGTCCCTTCTGGCGCTATGAGAAGATGCAGAAAGGCCGCTCGCGCGAATTCTTCCAGTGGAACATCGACCTGCTGGGCGTCAGTTCACCCGAAGCCGACGCCGAACTGGTAGCCGTGGCGGCAACTTTCCTGGAGGCTGCCGGGTTGGTCCCCGGCCAGGCGCGCATCCTGGTCAACAACCGCCGTCTGATGGACGCTGAATTCGACGCCCTCGGCATCCCCCCGGAAAGGAACAGCGATCTGGCCGGGCTGGTGGACCGCCGCGAGAAGATGGAACCCGCCGCCTGGGACGCCTCTGCCATGGAAACAGGGCTGGCATCCACCCAGTTGGATGGGCTGAAGGCGCTCCTGGCCGACGACGGGCGCTGGAAGAAATCCGAAGAACTGGCCCGCCTCTTCGCCGCCGTCGAGGCCCTTGGCGTCTCCGATTACGTCCGGTTCGACCCGAACGTGATGCGCGGCCTGCTCTACTACACCGGGACGGTCTTCGAAGCCTTCGACCTGACCGGCGGCGTGCGGCGCGCCATCCTGGGCGGCGGGCGCTACGACAACCTGCTGGCCGATGTGGGCGGGGAACCGCTCTCCGGGGTCGGTTTCGCGATGGGCGACGTGGTGATCGGGCTCATCCTCCAGGAACTGGGACTGGTCCCGCCGCTGCCGGTCAACCCCTCGGCGGCGTTGGTGACCGTCTTCTCACTGGACCTGCTGCCGGCTTCGTTACGGCTGGCCGACGGCCTGCGCCGGGGCGGACTCAACGTCACTTGTTATCCAGAACCGGCCAAGTTGCCGAAGCAGTTCAAGTTCGCCGACCGGATGGGGATGCGCGCCGTGCTGGTCATCGGCCCGGACGAAGCCCAGGCCGGGCAGGTGACCGTCAAGGATTTGACAAAAGGCAGCCAGGAGACGGTGCCGCAGGCCGGAGCGCTGCCCGCCGTGCGACGCATCCTTGCCGCTGAATAATGCCGGTGATATAATCTGCCCGCCCTATGGTGGCTGTAGCTCAATGGCAGAGCACTTGACTGTGGATCAAGATGTTGCGGGTTCGAGCCCCGTCAGCCACCCAGCTCTACGATCAAGATGTTCCCCCTTCGGGGACCTGCGGGCGTTTCGAGCCCCGTCAGCCACCCAGGAGAAAACGCCCTCGCAAGAGGGTGTTATTGGATCAAGATGTTCCCCCTGCGGGGACCTGCGGGCGTTTCGAGCCCCGTCAGCCACCCAGGTGAAAACGCCCTCGCAAGAGGGTGTTATTGGATCAAGATGTTCCCCCTGCGGGGACCTGCGGGCGTTTCGAGCCCCGTCAGCCACCCAGGAAAATAATCCTCCCGCAGGCTCCGAGCCTGCGGGAGGATTTGTTGCTGTACGTGCAACACACCTCCTGTATAGTGGCTGAAACCACTACAGGAGGCGTTCCATGCCCAGGGACAGGGATCCCGCCCAACTCGAAGGAATCTATCGTAAAATAGAGGCGCATCCGGGGGAACGACCCGGTTTCATCGCCCGGCTTCTTGGGGTGGACCGTTCCCAGGTGACACGCGCCCTACCGGCATTGGAAGAGAAGGGGCTTCTACTCATCGAAGACGACAAGGGAGGCCTCTGGCCGTTTCGTCAAGGAAAATGAGGAACCGTTGCTGAATCCGCCCGCCTGTTGTGCTATTCTATGACTGATCGAATTCCTGTTGCGGAGTTTGCCATGTCACGCGCTGAAAACAAAGCCGACCGCCTGATGAAAATGGAAGCCCTCCTGCTGGCTCACCCCGAGGGCTTGACGCAATCTGAAATAGCGCGCCGGTTAGGGGTGGGTCGTTCCGTCATTCACCGCAATTTGTACGACTTTCAAAAACTCTATCCCGCCATCGAACACGACGACGGGCGCATCTGCATTGACCGTTCGATGTACCTGCTCAATGTCGCTTTCACCCTGCATGAAGCCATGGCGGTTCATTTGGCCTCGCGCCTGCTCGCCACCCGCATGGACAGGCAGAATCCGCACGCCGCCTCGGCCCTGCGCAAGTTGGGAGTCGCGCTCGAAAAACTCGCGCCGCGCATCAGTAGCCACGTCAAGCAGGCCGCGGACGTGATGGACGACGCGTCCCAGTGGCAGGATCCGCGTTACCTGGATGTGCTGGAACAGTTGACCCTGGCCTGGGCGGAACAGCGCAAGGTCAAGGTCAAGCATCGCAGCGACAAGGCGGGGAAAGTCCTCGACTATTTCCTCTGCCCGTATTTCATCGAACCCTACGCGGTGGGACAAACCACCCACCTGATCGCCCGCGACGAAGCCACAGGCAAGATGCGGACGCTGAAAATCGAGCGCATCGAAAAGGTGGAGTTGACGCAGGAGCGTTACGAAATCCCCGCCGACTTCGATCCGCGCGACCTGCTGGCCGACGCCTGGGGCATCTGGTACACGGAAAACGCTCCCGTCGAAGTGACGCTGAAATTCAATCGCAGTGTGGCGGGACGCTTGAAGGAAACCCGCTGGCATCGCTCCGAGCAGGAGACCGAGTTGGAAGATGGCTCGATTATCTGGAAGGCGAAGGTGGCCGAACCGCAGGAGATGATCCCGTGGATCCGCGCCTGGGGCGCGGATTGTGAAGTGGTGGAGCCGAAGAGGTTGAGGGAAACAATGATGGGTGAAACGAAGATGATGGCAGAACAGTATGGTTGGTTTATCAGTTCCAAACCATCAGGAAAATCTTCCACGTTGGATGATTTCTTTGGAGATAAGTAATGACGCTTTATCCATATCAAGAACAAGTCAAAGAATTGATTCAAGCAGGAAAGTCGGTTATTCTGCAAGCGCCCACTGGCGCAGGAAAGACCCGCGCCGCGCTTGCACCGTTTATAGAAAACTTTTTTGACCGCGCCGATGGATCAACACCGCGCAAATGTGTTTATGCAGTTCCCATGCGGGTTTTGGCAAATCAATTTGAAATCGAATATCGGGAATTGGCAAAGAAGTATCAACGTGTCAACCGGCAGGAAATCAAAGTGACGATTCAAACAGGGGAACACTCAGAAGACAAAGAATTTGAAGGCGATTTGATTTTCTGCACAATTGA
>VGNO01000063.1 GCA_016865985.1 Chloroflexota bacterium
TATCGCATATTCCTTTTCCTTCTCATTCTCAGTTCGTTTGTAGTCAACCTGGTTGCCTACGCCCAAGATAGCGATCCCCCACAAGATAATCCCTGGGCTGAAGTGATCGATGAAGATGGCAACATCCTATACGACAATCTTACTGATCTCGGTGAAGTTCAGGTTGATGTGGAATGGGTGCCGGATGTTCCCTTCATTGATGGACAGGCGACTTTCCATCAATACCTGACCCCCAGCGGGAACATTGTTCTCCTTCCCTCTGCCACCACCTTGTTCTTCATGGCGTTGAATCCGGAAGCCTCAGGGCTCAACGATGCCTACGGTGCACTGGGAAACGGCATCGGGGTGCTGGAGACCATGCTGGCTGGCTATATTACGCCGCAAGACATGGCAGATTTAGGATACACCGATTCGGATGCTTTCTGGCAAGCAGTTATTGATGGAGATGTGAATATCTGGACGATCGAGATCATGGGTGATTTCCTGCTTGACTTGTTGTCTTCTTCAATTGCGGACGGCAACCTGTACACCATGCTCCTGCTTTATATGCAAGGCGACTGCGATGCCATCCCCGGAGGTTGCCCAGATATCCCCGAACCAACCCCCACCCCACCGCCGAATGTCTGTCCTCCAGCGTTCATCGAGACCCGTCCCATCCAGGTAACAGGCGGATCATCTGAAGGTGGCAAGATCGCCCCTCCCAACCCGGTGGTCATTGGCCAGGACCCGGAACGGCGCGGTGTGGATGTTCAAGTCAATGTCCTCATCCCACCCGTGATTTATCACTACTTCCGCGCCATCCGCCACGAAGACCAGGTGTGTGTCTGGGATAACAGTGGGACGAGTTCTGGCTGCCCGGAACACCCTGGAGACCCGTACTGGCAGACGGAAGTAAATGTCTGGTACGAGTGCGAGGAACATACCTTCACCTTCCCGGACTACCTGTCCTCGGCGCGCATTTCCGTCAGCCTGACCGAGGACTCCCGCAACTGGATCCTGACCGACCTAGCGCAGGCTTATCCCGGCGCCCATCTGATCCACCCCGACTTCTCCTTTTCCTTCCCCGGACCAGGAAGCTTGCTGGGAGACCAGAGTGTTACCTGGACCACGACCATCCCGCGCATTCAGACCGCGGATCCTGGCGAGTTTGAGACCGTGGTCACCGTACGCACGACCGGTACCCCTGTCTCCGCACCCCGCCAGGTGCAGATCAGCCTCGGGACCTTTTCCGTGGAACTGGTGGAAGTCATCCTGATCGAGGAACCATGAGCCTGTTGGATACCCTGGCCGCCAGCCCGGTGTGGTTTGTGAACGGCATCCTGTACCTGTTGTACTGGCTGGCCGGCCATGTTGCTGAAGTATTCGCCCTGTTCTTCGGGATCGCGATCGCCCTCGGGATCGACCCGGCAGTGCAGGGGCGCGCCAGCGAACGCCCTCGGCGCTACGAGCGCGGCGGGGTCCAGACGGCAGCCCCGGCGGCGACCTACTTCACGCTTGGAGTTCTTCTGCTCTGGTTGATTGTATCAGCGATCTCAAAATTCCCGATCCCGACCATCGGAGCGGTAATGTGGTTCGTGGGGCTCCTGAGCATCCTAGCTGTCTCTGAGGAGCGTGTCAACCAGTTGTGGTGGGTCAAGACCGGCATCCTGGTGTACGCCATCCTGGTGCTGCTGCTGCGTTTCGGTCTGCAAGCCTTGCAGGGTACCAATCCTTCGGACTGGGCCACTGTGCTCGGTTCGAGCGCCGATGCCCAGATCGTCATCAACCAGACGCGCAGCAATGTAGCCATGATCGGGATGCTCTTTGTCCTGGTGCTCTACCCGGTTGGATTCGCAGCCATGCTGTTGAACCGTTTCATCCGCAATCCCAAGCCGCTGTACAACATCTGGCGGGAGGCGGGGGAAGTCCTGGAGAGGCTGCGTACCAGAACTTGAGTGCAGCGTGCGGAGTGCCCATGTGCCCTGCAACCAATCCAATTGTGCACCTCCGGCACGGCACGCCGCACTATTGAGCCTGATGCCATTGGCTCGGCAACCGTTTCGAAAAACGGCAGCGTGCAGGTTCGAATCCTGCCAGGCTCATCTTTGTCTCTCGATCTTGTGAGATCGGGTGACACCGCACCCCCTGGGTGCATATCCGTACACTGGATTTTTTCCAGTCCTGCACGTTTACAGCCTTTTCACGTTGCCTGGTCAGAGAGATCTGGCGCAGGCGCAGACAGATAGGAGGCCTCTCATGTCTGCATCTTTTCCACAGGTGGCCTTTTGGGTCATCTTTCCCCTGGCGGCGCTGGTCGTCCTGAGTGGTTGGGTGATGATTATCCGCTCAGCCATCAGGAAAGCGCGCGCAGGGAAACAGCAGGAAGGGAACGATCGCACCGATTCCCCCTTTCAGGAGCACCCCATGCCCCTCCAGCCAAACTGGACCCCGGCAGACGGGATCGCCCCGGACGGCACTCCCGCCGTCCCACTGCTTTAGGTGTGTGGAGGCTGGTTGCCCAGCCTCCACACCACCAGTATTCGTTCATCTTGTTGAGGTGATATCCATGCCCATCGACTTTGTCTTTTTCTTTCTCTCTGGTTTTGCCGCCGGCGTGGTTTTCGGCACGCTGTTCATGATCGTTATCCGCGCCTGACTCATCCCCTTGCTTGTAATCCTATGATGCCTGACCTTTTCTCCTGGATCGACCAACGACTTGCTTCAGCGGCTCAAGCTGCTGAAACCATCCTGCCACGTCTGGCGCAAGCCTTCCAAAAAGCGCACCTGGAAGTGCCCAATGACCTGGACGTGGCCGCGAACGGCTTGGAATACACCCCAGGCAAGGACGAGCTCGACTACCTGTGGTTCCAGGTGCAGGAGCGCGAGGGCGGGAAAACATACGACGAGTACCGGGCTGTGCGGCTGATGCACCTGGCTTCCATCCCGCTCAATGTGCGCGGCGACCAGGGCTCACTCGCTCGCATGCGCACCGTGTTACGCGGCCTGTATAACGCCCGGGTGGACATCGTCTACATGGTGGCCGGCATCTACCATCCGAAACGGCTGGGCATCGTCCAGTGCTACGGGACGGTCGGCCGCTCGGTGACGAAGGAAGATGCAGCCACCCAGGCGATCTTCGGAGCCGCCAGCCTGGAGGCCGCCCTGGCTGCTGCCTACCCCCAGGTGCGCTTTCGCCCGCTGGATACGGAACTCTCCGCCTGGATCAGCAATGCCCTGCTGCACATGCCGTACGGTGTGCTGGCATTGGGGCATCCCGACCCGCGTGAGAACGCCCGCGGCGGACAATCCGAGCTGACACCCCTGCTGACCTCGAACAGGCATGCCCCGCAGGAATTCACCCTGCAGCAGAATGAACTGGTCATGCGCGGCATGGCCCAGATCGAAGAGGATTTCCTGCTGCAGGTGCTCCTGACGCCAGTATCGATGCAGGCTGCCAGCCGGATGCTCGTGGGCCTCTCGGAGTACACCTCAGCCTGGGCAGCCTGGCAGACCGGGCACCGTTCGTTCAACATCGGCACATCCCTGCCGCTGATGCTCTCTGGAGCCCTGGCACGCAATGCCGGCAGCGGCTACACCGAGAGCCAGTCGGTCGGGCAGTCGGATGGCACCTCGCATGTGGCCAGCCAGAGTCACACTGATGGGCAGGCACACTCGCACACCGAAGGCCTGGCCATCACGGACGGCATCGCCCACACCCACACCGAGGGGCTGGCGGTCAGCGAAAGCCACTCGGAATCCGACTCGCATGGTGAGGGCAGCAACTGGGGTGAAACCGAAGGGCAGGGCTGGAATGTCGGCGGTTCGCTGGGCGTTCCCGGCGTAGCCAGCGTCACCGGTGGGTACAACGAGTTCTCCAGTGAATCCCAGGGTGGCTTCGTATCGGATACCCACACGGTCACGGACGGGCTAGCCGTCACCCGGTCGGTGAGTGATGCGGTCACCCAGTCGCATTCCGAGACCCGCAGCCAGTCCGACACAGACACGGTCTCGCAGGCCGATACCGTCGGGCAGGCGGACGGCGTTTCGCACGAGGACAGCCGATCTTCCGGGCAGGCACTGGCACGTGGCCTCAGCCAGGCTTTCTCGCAGGGCATGGTCTTCGGGATTGCCCCGTCCTTTTCCGTGGGGGAGGCCAACCAGTGGCAGTTCGACCCCGCTATCCTGCTGACGAACATCCTGCGCAAGCAGCAGGACATCCTCAACACGATCACGCTGGAGGGCGGCTTCTACACCGATGTGTACGCCCTGGCCGGCTCCGAGCGCGGTCGGCAGGCGCTCCTGACGCTCATCCCGGAGGCCTTTCACGGTGTGGAGGATGTGGTCATGGGCGTGCAGACCCGCACGCTGACACCTGCAGAAGATGAATACCTGCGGTTGCACGCCAAGGCGATGGTACCGTCAACGCGTGAGATCCACATTCCGGAAGCCATGACTGCCTATGCCGACTCGACCCTGCTGACCATGCTGCAGGCGGCCGCCTACATGGCGCCCGGACTCTTCGAGGAAGGGCTGGCACGCACCGTCCAGGAAGCCATCCCGCCCTTCGCCTATGATCCGAACATGAAGGGCGAGGTGCCCCTGGCGCGCCTGTACTCCAGCGAGCGCGGCAAGTTGACCTACTCCCTGCTGCGCCTGACCCCGGAGCGCCACTTCCACACTGCCTTCGCCGGCGACACCGGCTTCGGCAAGTCTGTGACCGCCGAACGCCTGGCGTATGAGACCACCCTGCACTGGCACTACCGCACCATCGTGCTGGACTTCGGCCAGGGCTGGCGCAGGGCGTTGCACTGGCCAGGGATGGAAGGGCGGGTGGATATCCGTCAACTGCACCCGGGCAGTGTGCGTCCGATCCGCTGGAACCCGCTGCAGGTCCCCAAGCGCATTGACCCGGTGCGCTACCGCACCCTGATCTGCGAGCTGTTTGCCAATGCCGGCCGGATGGGACCCCGGCAGCTGGGCTTCCTGCGCGACCGCCTGACCCACCTGTACCAGCTGCGCGGCGTACTGCCGGTGGATGACCGGACGCTCCTGGAAAAGGAAGCCAAGGGGAAAAGCGGGGCTGAAGAGCAGGACCTGCTACGCTGGGCAAAGGTGCAGGATGAAACCGAACAGGAGGTGGTGAACGCCGCCCGCCGGGAGCGCAGTCTGCCTGAAAAGCTTTCGCTCGGCCAGAGCCTGCCGGCCCTCGAACCGTTCGAACGCCAGGCACTGGCTGTCTACCGCAGCCGGGCGGTTTCCCTGGCCGATTGGGTGGCGTTGCTGCGGGTGGCTTTTGCCCAGGTGGCGCAGAAGGACCAGGCCAGCCGGGCTTCCCTGCAAGGCGTCCTGCTCCGCCTGGAGCCGTTGGCGGAAGGTGAGATGCAGCGCATGTACGGCCCTGGCTACGACACGCTGGCATTGGAGGACCTGGGTCTCCTGGGCTCCACGCAGGATCCCTGGGGCGTGACGGTCATCGAAGGCGGGGCTGAAATGGACGAGTTCTCGAAGTCCGCCCTGCTATCCCTGGCTGCTTCCATCCTGTATCTGGATGCCGTCGTGCGGCGGCGCGAATCGCTTTCGGGCGTCAAGTTCCCGCCGATGCAGATCGTCTTCGAGGAAGCCAACAAGGTGCTCTCCGGCGTGGACATCGGTGCCGCCTCGGACCGCGAAGGCGCTAGCGCCGACCAGACCGCCCAGATCTTCCTGGACATGTGGCGCGACGGGCGCAAGTACCAGTGCTTCCTGCATGTCCTGGCCCAGACCGTCTCGGAACTGCCAGCCGGCATTCTTTCGTCCTGCAACAACGGCTTCTTCTGCCAGACCAAGAACGACCGCGACCGGCAGGCGATCCTGGCGCACATCGCTCGTAATACGAAGGGTTTCGTCAACTCCGAGTACGACCGCTTCATCGCCAGGATGCCGGTGGGGATGGCCATCGCAAAGCTGGGCTACACCCCTGACATGCTGCAAACTGAGCCCTACCTGGTCGAGCCGTTGATGCTGCCGGCGCGTGAGCCGGACGATCAGGAGATATACCAATACTTCCAGCGACTGGGTTTTGCAGGCTGAGCACCGCTGGCCGCTGAAACACAGAATACGAAAAGGAGATGAATCATGTTTGTGCTCACCGCCAATGATTTCGAACGCATCCGCTCCAGCCTATCCGAGGGGGTGCCGCAGGATGAATCCATCGAACTGATCGCGTTCTGTCGCTACCTGGTGTGTACCGCGAAAACTGTGTCTGAAAGGCGGGAGGCACTCAAGTATCTGGTGGATACCATGGAAGACCTGGCTCCGATTGCCATCCTGGTGGACATCGGCGAGCAGGATATCGAACAGAACACATGGATATGGACCAGGAAAAGGAATGACCTGCTGGTTCGGTTCTATGCGACTGCTTTCTCGGACTGCAAAGGAAGAGATCAGAAACTAGCTGTCATCGAAGACATGAAAAACCTGCACAGAGTATTCCATTCGATGAGGAAGGTGCTGGTAAATGCCGGGATCAATGACCAATACGAGAACCTTGTATCCCGTGTCAAGCAATCCATAAAAAACATCAAAGCAATTCCAATCTATTTCGGAGGATCCCATGAAAAAATCTCGCAATAAGGCTTATCTCATCATCGGCGCCCTGGCGCTGGTCGCCTTCGGCCTGACCTACGCCCTGCTCTCCGGCGTTGTTGCACCGAAGCCTGTGGTCGTGGCACGTGTCGACCTGGCAGCCGGCACGCGCCTGACGGCTGATCTGCTCGAACTGCGCACACTGCCGGCGGATGCCATCCCGGATGGGGCATACACCACCATCGCGGAGGCCGAGGACAAGGTTCTGACGACTGCCCGCGTTGCCGGCGATCCGATCACGGCTTACGTGGCCGGTGAGAGCGGTGCGGCAAGCGGCATCCCCGCCCAGCTCGCGCCGGACTGCGTCGCCATCTCGATCAAGGTGGACCAGGCCACGGGCCTGGCTGGCGTGCTGCGTCCGGGGCAGACCGTGACGGTCATCGCCATCCTGGACCCTTCTGCCATCCCGCAGGATTCACTGCAGTCCATCTCCGCGCCGGCCCTGGAACTGCCTACCACCCCCGTACCAGGCACAACCCCCACACCCATCCCACCCACGCCCACCCCCGAACCGCCGCTTTCTCCGGCTGCAAGGATCGTCATCACGGGCTTGCGGGTGCTGGTCGTGCCGCAGTCCTTCCGCTACGAGGAATCGGTCACGCTTGACGGCAGCGATCCTTTTCTGCCGGCCCGCACGACCACCAATCTCCAGCAGGCGAGCGTCATCCTGCTCGAAGCCCCGGTGACACCGGTCGAGGTCGCCCCGGGACTGCTTGTCAGCCCCGCTGAACTCCTGGCGCTCCTGAATCAGACGGCAGTCATCCACCTGGCGCTGGAACCTGCCGGCGGCCTCACGATCCGCGTCGAAGCGGTGCCCGCCGTTGATCTGGCCGAACTCTATGAAGGCATCACCGGATACGATCTGAACCCTTAACAGGAAGGAGAGACCATGACAGAAAAATATCCGATGGGCATCGTCGGACCGGACCTGAACCAGATCTCGCGTGACTACACCCATCTGGTCGCGACCCATGAGCGCTTCGTCCTGGCGACGATTGCCAACTCCTGGCGCTCTTTCCAGGAATCCCTGAAGGAAGCCGAACCGGTGCTCCTGTTGATCTTCGCCGACATTGCGCCGAACCCCGATGCGCTCAAACAGGTACTTACCGTCCTGAAGCGTGCCATCGTCATCCTGCTGCTGCCGTCCAATTGGGCGCAGCTGCAGGGAGTATTCGAGAAGCTGGGCCGGGTGCGCAAGACCTACATCCTCCCGGCCGCTCCCAAGGAGGTGCTGGCCTATGGCCTGACACTGGTCGAGACTGAGAACGCCCGTGAGCGCTCGATCTCCCCCCTGGCGCCCGTGCCGGGCGGCAACCAGGCAGCCGCGGTCGGGACGCGCGTCATCGCCTTCGTCTCCGCCCAGGGCGGTGTGGGGCGTTCCACCCTGGCAGAAGCCATGGGTTTCGAACTGGCCGCAAGGCGTAGCATCCGCTCACTACTCTTCTCCTACGATTTACCGCCCTGCACCCCGCTGCGCCTGGGAACACGCTTTGCACCAAGCGCAGCCGAGTACTTGCAGCGCACCGAGGGCGGCTTTCGGGATGCCATCCAGACTACCCCGGACGGGCTGGATGTGATCATCGCCCCACCCGAATCGACCGGCTACGCCGCCGCCACCCGCGACGGCGAGCAAGGAAGGATACGGGATCTCATCGCCGAAGCCTACAAGCACTACTACGCCGCCATCCTGCTCGACCTGCCGGCGGGTGAGGGTGCCTGGATGATGCAGCCCCTGCGGGCGGCTTCGACGGTTCTGCTTGTCGCTCGACCCACGACGGAGGGCGTGCGCGCCTGCGGCCATGTGATGAAGCTCCTGACCGAGATCGTCGGCTCGCAGTACCGCTTCACCCAATCCGCCTTCTTCCTGGTGCTTAACCAGCGCAGCCCGAAGTCGATCTACACCGCGCCGGCCTTCGCCTCGGAACTGGCTCAGTACATTGGCTGGTCCCCGCCGGTGCTCGCCGTCGTGGATTACGACCCCAATATCGCCCGGGCACAGGACGACAGCCGCCCGGCCGCCTCCGCTTCCGAAAGCCTGGGACGCGCTGCAGCCACGTTGGTCGAGACCTTCTACGGCTCCGCCCGTGGCGCTGAACCGCTGCGCGGCGGGATCAAGATCGGGCCGGTAAAGATCCGCAGGTCAGGTTGAGACCATGGTGATGGACCTGCTCGATCCCACTGTCATTCAGGGCAGCCCGGACGCAGCCACGCGCCAGGAGATCCTGGAGCGGGTCATCGATGCCATGAACCGCGAGTTCCCAGGGACCCTGCTGCGCTCCCCGGATGAAGCCGAGCGCTTGCATGTGGAGGCGCGCATTGCAGGACTAGTGGCATCCGCTTTCCGCGCGGCGAGCTTGCCGCCGTCAGTATCGGAGCAGGCGCAGCTCTCGCAGGAGATTGCCAGGCGGGTGATGGGCCTCGGCTTCCTGGACCTGCTGCTGCCGCCGGGGCGCACCGACCTGTCCGAGATCACCATTTACTCCTCGGGTCTCATCCAGGTCATGAAAAAGGGCAATGTGCGCTGGGAGGATGCGGGGCTCGAGGTGGAGCCAGCCGAGGTCTGGCGGGTGTTGAACCTGGTGCTCGGACCGCAGTCACGCGCGGTCAACGAAGCCACGCCTTCCGTGAACGCCAAGCTGCCGGCCACGCGCCACAATCCAGGCGGCGGGCGGGTCAAGGTGCTGCATCCCGTCATCGCTCCCGGAAAGGGCTACCCGTCCGTAAACATCCGGTTGTTCGAACAAAAACCGGTCCGCCCGGACTGGCTGCTGGAGCGCAAGCTGATGAACGGCAACATGATGCTCTTCCTGGGCGACTCCATGCAATCCGGGCAGCGCATCCTGATCTCGGGGGCGACTCGCACCGGCAAGACCACCCTGCTCTCGGCGCTGTGCAACTTCCTGCCGGAGGGCTGGCGGATCGTCAAGATCGAGGACCCGGAGGAGATCTGGATCGACCGCAAGACGGTCCAGACCATCGAAGCCCGACCGGCGACGGTTGGCTCAGAGGTACCGTCCTACACCCTGGCGGATGGTGTGGACGATGCCATGCGCATGTCACCGGATTACCTGATCGTGGGGGAGGTGCGTGACGGCTACGCCGGCATGGCGCTGCTGCGGGCACTCATGACCGGGCATGCGGGAGCGTGCACCCTGCACGCAGACAGCCCGCGTGAGGCGCTGGGCAGGCTTTCCACCCTGCTCGGTTCGGAGAAAGGCGTTTCCCCGCACGATGCCGCCCGCATGATCGCCTCCAGCGTGGATCTGCTGGTGCAGATCCGCATCGTGGATGAGGTCCGGCGGGTCACTTCAATTGTTCGACTGGAAAAGCAACTGCAGGACGGGGAGGCGGTCTTCACCCCGCTCTGGCTGTATGACGAAGGCTCGCCGGCAGATCAGCCGCGCTGGTCCCTGCTGGAAGGAAAGGTAGACCCCTTATGAACATGATGAACCTCATTCTCGTGATTTCGTTGATCGCCTCCGCCATCATCCTGATCCTGGGTTGGGAGTTTTCGGGACGCTGGGCCCTCCTGTCCTCAAGGACACAATCCCGTCTCTCGCAGGCGGAGAAGCCTCTGGAGCAGGAGCAGGCCCTCTCCCGCCTGCCGGCTGGGTCGCTTGAGCGTAAGCTCTCGGAAGCCGGCTGGCGGCTATCGCCTGGTCAGTTTCGCCTGGCCTCTATCGGGCTCGGCCTGGCGGGTGCCCTGCTGGCATGGCGTTTCTTCATCCCCGGGCTGCCGGCGCTTGCCATCGGCGGGATGCTCTTCTACCTGCCCACCCTGACCCTGAACGAACGGGCTTTGAGCCGGGGGTTACGAATGGATGAGCACCTGCCACTGGCACTCTCGCGCATCGCAGCCGGCCTGCAGGCCGGGCGCGGCCTGGATGAGGTGCTGGAGACAACCGGTCGCTCGCTGCCGACAGGGAGCCCGCTCGCCGGTGAACTGGTCAAGGGTGCCCAGGACATCCGCACCGGGGATGCCCAGGAGGCAATGAAGAAGCTCTCGCTGCGTTCCGCCTCTCCTTCCCTGGCCAATGTCGCCATGCTGCTGGAGAGCTACCTGCGGGCTGGCGGTGGGCAGTATGCCACTGTGGTTTCGGAGGCGGCGGTGCAGATCCAGCGCGTCATCTCGGTGCGCAACCATGCGCGTGCCAAGGCCGCCCAGGCGCTGCAGTCCGCCAAGCTCATCCCGCTCATCATGCTCGGGGTGCTGGTGATGATGGCTGCCGACCCGGCCACATCCGCATCCTTTCGTACCGGGGCGGTACAGGCAGTGATCGCCATCGCCATGGGCGCGATGCTATTGGGTTTCCTGCAGATGCGCAAGGAGATCCGGAGGGTGGTGTAAATGGAACTGCAAATCGCGTTTATTTCCCTGATCGTGGCGGTCATCGCTGGCCTGGCGCTGAACGGCTTTGTTGAGGTCATTGATCACCGCGCTGCCCGGCGCATCAACCAGGCTGAACAGCCTGCCAGAACAGCCTCCTCCCAGGCGGAGGAGAAGGTGGGCGGCTGGCTGGAACACCTCGTGCCCGCTTACGTCCGGCAGGTGCGTTCGGACCTGTACTGGGCGGCTTTTACGGATACCCGCTTCCAGCGGCGCTCGGCGGCAGCTGTCTTCGGGCGGCAGGTTCTCCTAACCGCTGCGGTGGGCATGGCGGGGTATCTCGCCCTGGGCTCGACGGTCGCCCTGGCCGGAGGGCTCTTCATCGGCTGGACGCTGGCGCGCATGGACTTGCGCTCGCGGGCTGATACCGTCCGTTTACGAATCGCCCAAGAACTGCCTGAGTTCGTTCAGCTCATGGCGGCCGAAGCCGCAAGCGGCGCGGGCCTCGAGACGGTTCTGATGCGTGCTGCAGGCGGTACAGGAACGACCGCCCGCTGGCTCTCCGGTGTTCTCGGTCAGGCAGCTGGCAAGTCGCTGTTCTCTGAAGGCGGGGCAGGCGCCCTGCGTTTTGCAGCCGAAGAGAGCGGTCACCCAGGCCTGGTCTCCTTCGCCATCCAGTTGGGTTTTGTCGGGCGCGGCGTGCAGGTGCAGTCTCTGCTGAAGTCGCTCGCTCAGACCTTCGCTGATGAGTTCATCGCCCAGGCTGAGACGCGCGCCGAAAAACTTGGTTCGTCGCTCGGGGTGATGGCAGCGGTCTTCTACTTCATGCCTTTTGTGATCACAGTGCTCGTGGTGGTGGGTGTGCCCTTAATCCAGACCATCACCGGGCAGTAACAAGGAGGTTCGTATGAAACATAAACTCATCTTCTGGATATCCTTACTCGTGCTCCTGGCGGGGCTCGGAGCGGCGGCTTATTCCTACTCGGGTCCAAACCGGACGGTCACGACCACCTACACCACCGACGAAAGGCGCGCCTGCTATTGGGAAGCGCATCACCCTGACCTGCCATACGGCCCGACCTGCTACCTGCAGCTGTACTATGCGCCGGGGAGCAGCTGTCCCCATCTCGACCCAGCCTACAACCAGGGCTACTTCAACGCCACGGATTGTCGCCAGGCCTGGCATGGTACGTATGGTTGTCCAGCCAGCGGAGGCCGGTTGTGCTCGATCAGCGGTCCGGATACCTGGATCGAAGAGTGCAATCCGGGTCAGCCCGGTTGCACCTCCGTTCCGCACACTTCGACCACCACCCTCCCACCGGCAACCATTTCAGGCTCAGCGACCTGTGGGCAGCCCGGCAACAATGGCTGGTGCCTCGACGCGGCCAGCCTGAACCTGTCCGCCACTGAGCCGCTTTCGGGTTACGTCATCACCGGGATCGAAAGCAACCTTGGAATGCTTTGCAGCACGAACGGCGCTGCTGTCTCGTGCAGCTGGGCATTCCCCGAAGGGAATACCTCCCTCAGCTTCTGGGCGCTCTCCTCATACGGGGACACCAGCCTGCAGGCTTCTGCCTCCTTGGGCTTGGATTCGACCCCGCCTTCCCTGGCAGTAATGCCTTCAGGTGGTGCGCCGGGAAATAACGGCTGGTATGTCGCCGGACCCCTGCTGGTCAGTGCCGGAGCAAGCGATACGACCTCCGGCCTTGCTGGTACCTGGGGGCGGTTGGACGGCGGGGAATGGCAGGCAGGTGCCAGCCTGCAGATTGCAGAGGATGGTGTTCACACCGTGGAGTTCCGCGCCGAGGATCTCGCCGGGAACGCCTCCAGCCAGATGACAAGCGTGCGTTTGGATACCCAATCCCCAGTCGTGGCTGTCTCCCTGGACGGACTGGTGGGTGCAGGCGAGTGGTATGTATCCTCCCCAGAATTCTCTGTCCAGGCGACGGACGCAACATCAGGTTTGGGAATGGTGGAGATCAGCCTGGATGGCGGGGATTGGCAAAGTACGGACACCTTGCAGATCCCGGATGG
>VGNO01000064.1 GCA_016865985.1 Chloroflexota bacterium
TCCTTGTCCAGGCAGAAGGATATGAACAGCGCTGGCCTGATCGGGATGCCGTCTTTGGTGGTCGCCTCGAAGTCGACCGTGCGTAATTGGGTACGCAGGTCGATCACCGCGCCGGGACGGTCGTAGGTCCTGGTGAACACGATCCCGGGACCTTCCACCTGGTGGAACTCGATCCCGGCCGAGATCCCAACCACCTGGTGGGAGTGAGTCCAGACAGTACCGGGCTCGAAGAGCCCATTGAAATAATCGCCGGAAATGCGTTTTTCGGTCTCGCGTGCCACCCGGCTCCCAGCCGACCAGAAAGGATACTGGAGACCGAGCGTGAAATATAAAAGAGCGAAGAATTTTTTCCGGCTTTCCTTTCTATCCTCGGGGTCGGAGGCGGGGAGGATGATCTGCGCCATGTGGTAGAGCAGGTGTGCCAGGAGCAGGTAGATTGGGATGGAGATCAGCAGGATGCCGATCCATTTTTCATAGAACCAGCCGAATAAGGCTATGGAAAGCAGGAGGGTCGTGGATACAAGCCCCCGGAGGCCGCTGTGTTTACGGGTCAGGAGATAGGTGATGAGCGGGATCGTGAGATACAGGAGGAACCAGCGGATGAAAGCAGAATTGGGAAAAGCGTTCTCTGTTCCAGGGTCCGTTAGAAAACCTGGCAGGAAACCGACGATCAGGACCAGGAAACCCGCTTCAACAGTTGCAAGTAACCCGAGGAATAATCCTTTCGCTAGTCCACCCCTGCTGTCTGTTTTCCGGTAGTGACGGACCCTGCCCAGGGTATACCAGGCGACGAGAAGGATCAGCCCGGCCAGACAGATCGCGGATACTACGATCCCGGCTGCGGTGTTGATACCATCGATCATGGGTTGGATGTCAGGATAATCCATCGGTTATCTTCGATCTGATTGGTTCCCATCGCGGCGACCGGATCGTTCTATGGTCGCTAATTCCTTCTCCTGGAAGTTCATTCCCAACCGGCATAAAGCAGTATATAATCCCCGACTCCATATTGTCAAGTGATATTCGCGCTCTCTATTTGGACCTGGCCCATGCTCGTTGAATTCCATTCTCATACAATCGCATCGATGGACTCGCTGGTTCGACCGGCCAGCTTGCTGGCTGCCTGCAGGCGGAAGGGCATCGACCGGATCGTGGTAACAGACCACAATACGACCGGCGGGGCACAGGCGGCGTTTGAACTCGATCCGCAGCGGGTCATCATCGGCGAGGAGATCATGACCACCCGGGGTGAGATCCTGGCAGCCTTTGTGGTCGAGGAAATCCCGCCCGGCTTGACTCCAGCGGAAACGATCCGCCGCCTGCGGGGACAGGGCGCTTTCATCAGCGTCTCGCACCCATTCGACCGCCTGCGCAGTGGAAGTTGGGCCCCGGCAGACTTGCTCGAGATCGCGCCGCTGGTGGATGCAATCGAGGTGTTCAATTCGCGCTCAATGCTGCCTTCCGCCAACCGGAGAGCGCAGGCTTTCGCCAACCAGCATGGTTTACCAGGAACAGCCGGCTCGGATGCTCACTCCACATGGGAACTCGGACGGTCACTCTTGAGCCTGCCGCCCTTCGAAGGGGCGGACGGGTTGAGGGCCGCCATCCGGGAGGCAGAGATGCAATCGAGGATGTCCCCTCCCTGGGTCCATCTCCTTTCTCGTTATGCCGTGTTCAAAAAATCCCGCCCGCATTGACCCTCGTATCCCTTCGTGTTAGACTGGATGGTTGCATATTCGACCAGGAGGCAGGATTGCAGGTTGGATTCGACTCGACCGGAATCATCTACCGCTGGCTGGCAGCCGTTGTTTCCTGCCTGGCCATAAGTCTGTTCATCCAGGGTCAGCCGGTATTGGCGCAGCAATCCCCTCCGCATGTGACCTATCCCGAGCCTGGGCAGGCGCTCCAGGGAACGGTGATGATTACCGGGTCCAGCGAGATGGCGGGTTTCATCTCGGCGGAAGTGTCCTTCGCCTATCCTGCTGACCCGACAGATACCTGGTTCACGGTCTCCAGCCACGCCGCGCCTGTGGCCGGAGGGACCCTGGCCGCCTGGGATACATCGCAGATCACCGACGGGGAGTATGTCCTGCGGCTGCGGGTTTTCCTTGCTGATGGGACCATGGTGGACTATCTCGTAACAGGTTTACTGGTGCGGAACTACACCCCAATCGATACGCCCACGCCCAGCCCGATCCCGCCGCACCCTACTGAACGACCGACCAGTACGCCCACCGGCGCACCGGCGCCAACTCCGACACTCCTTCCGGGAAACCCGGCGCAATTGACGGCCGCGGATACATCGACTGGTTTTCTCATCGGCGTCTTTGCCGGGCTGCTTGTCCTCGCCGCCGTTTTTCTCTACTCCCGGTTCCGCCGGGCATAAGCATTTTAATCCGATTGGCCCATGACACAAGAAACCTACCTTCTCGTTGGACTTGGCAATCCTGGCCGGGTGTACCTGGAGAACCGGCATAATATCGGCTTCATGCTGGTGGACCGGCTGGCGGTGCGACTCGATGTACGCTTCACGCGGCTGCAATCCAGGGCGCTGGTTGCCAGCGCTATCCGGGGGGAACGGAAACTCATCCTGGCCAAGCCGCAGACCTTCATGAACCTCTCCGGCCAATCTGTGCAGGGACTGGTGCGTTTCTACAAACTCCCACTCGCCAACCTGCTTGTTGCGCACGACGACCTGGACCTGCCGCCAGGGGCGATCCGCATCCGGCCGGACGGCGGCTCCGCAGGACAACGCGGGATGGAATCCATCATCCAGCGCCTCGGCACGGATGGCTTTGCCCGGCTCCGTCTCGGCATCGGTCGTCCGCCGGGACAGTTGCCCCCGCCGGATTATGTTCTCCAGGATTTTTCGAGCAGCGACCTGGCTCTGGTCAACGAAACCCTGGAGCGCGCTGTAGAGGCTGTCCTGGCATGGCTCGAAGATGGCGTGGAGGCAGCCATGAACCGTTTCAACGGCTCCACTGCATAGGGGAAATCCCCCAGTCCGTCCGACACAGGGTTGTTGGGCCGGACAATCCAGATACGCCTCGGAAGCATTATGGAATACCTCCTCGACCAGATCCGCTGTCTGCCGGAATACCGATCGTTGCTGGAAGGACTCAAGTCGGGTGAATCGCGCCTCGGGCTGGCCCTGCCACGCGCCGCCCGCCTGCCCGTCGTGGCTGCCTTGCACCTGGACTTGGATCGTCCGACTGTCCTGGTCACAGACCGCGCCGACCATGCCCTGCGCCTGCACGATGAACTTGCATTCTGGTTGCCGGCTTCATCACGTTTTATCTTTCCAGAGCCGGCCCCGCTTTTCTATGAGAATGCTGCCTGGGGCAGCGCCACCCGTTGTGAACGCCTGCAAACCCTGGCGGCGCTTTGCCCATATCACCTGCCCTTCCTGGAAAAGCCGGGGACAGGCCTGGCGCCGGTGATCGTCGCCTCGGCGCGGGCGGTGATGAACCGTACGTTACCGCGCCGTGATTTCATCAAATCCAGCCGGTCGCTGCGCGCCGGGCAAACGCTGGCGCCAGCCGGTTTACTGGCTGAGTGGGCGCGTTTCGGTTACCAGCCGGTGAATACCGTCTACGAGCCGGGACAATTCTCGCATCGCGGCGGCCTGCTGGATATCTGGCCGCCGGCCGAGTCCCACCCCCTGCGCTTGGATTTCTTCGGCGACGAACTGGATGCGATCCGGCGCTTCGACCCGACCAGCCAGCGTACGATCGAGAAAGTGGCTTCCGCGTTCGTCACACCGGGTCGTGAATTCATCCAGGTGGGCGACCCTGTCCAGTTTGCGGAGGAATTATCCGAGTTCCATATCCCGCTCCTGCATCCCATACCTTCCTGCCTATTGGACTACCTGCCGCGTGATTCCCTCGTCCTGGTCGACGATATGGCAATGTTGGAAAGTGTAGTCACTGAAATGGAGGAACAGGCGGTAAAGTTACGGACCGAATCCATTGCCGAACAGTCGCTACCGGCTGATTTCCCCGTCCCGTATTTCACCTGGCCGGAACTGGCTGATAGCCTCCAGCGTCATGTCGCCCAGGAACTTGGCCGTCCCACCGATGCGGAGATTTCCGGTACATCCCCAGCGGAGGGACTCTCGCAGCAATTTGGTCGCATCGAACGATTCGGGGGCCGGCTCAAACCGTTCGCGGAATACCTCGCGAAAATTGTAGAGGCGGGCGATGTCGTCCTGGTCGTCTCCCGCCAGTCTTCCCGTTTGCAGGAACTCTGGCGCGAACACTCGCCCCGGGCCGGTACGGGAACCCCCCAATTCATCGAAGCCACACTATCTGAAGGCTGGCGGCTGGGAAAATGCTGCCTGGTGACCGATTCGGAAATATTCGGTTGGGAGAGGCCCCAGCCGCGGCTGCGGCCCCGCCCGGCAGCCGACATGCCGGAGGCGGCTTATGCCGACCTGCGTCCCGCTGACTGGGTTGTCCATGTGGATTACGGCATCGGACGCTATACCGGCCTGGTGCAGCGCACACTGGACGGGCTGCCGCGTGAGTTCCTGTGCGTCGAGTATCGCAATGGCGATCAGTTGTTTGTGCCCATCCACCAGGCGGACCGGCTGACGCGTTACATCGGTCCTGATGCCGCCCCGCTCACCCCGGGTCATCTGGGCGGAGGGGAGTGGGCGGAGACCCGCCACCGCGTCAAGGAAGCGGTGCAGGAGGTGGCGGTCGAATTGCTCGACCTGTACGCCCGGCGGCAACTGGCGGAAGGTTTCGAGTTCGCCGTGGATACTCCCTGGCAGGGGGAACTGGAGGCCAGTTTTCCCTATGTAGAGACCAACGACCAGGCGCGGGTGATCGCCGAAGTAAAAAAGGATATGGAGGCGGCGCGCCCGATGGACCGCCTGTTATGCGGCGATGTGGGGTACGGCAAGACCGAGGTGGCCCTGCGAGCCGCTTTCAAGGCCGTCATGAGCGGGAGGCAGGCGGCAGTCCTGGTTCCTACCACAGTCCTCGCCCAGCAGCACTTCGATACTTTCCGCCAGCGGCTGGCAGCCTTTCCGGTGGGTGTGGAGATGCTCTCTCGTTTCCGCACGCCGCGGGAACAAAGCCAGGTGCTGCTTGGCCTGGCGCAGGGTTCGGTGGATATCGTCATCGGGACCCACCGCTTGATCTCGTCCGATGTCCGTTTCAAGGACCTCGGCCTGGTCATCATCGACGAGGAGCAGCGCTTTGGCGTGACCCACAAGGAGCGCCTTAAACGGTTGCGCACCGAGGTGGATGTGCTGACCCTGACAGCCACCCCAATCCCGCGCACCCTCTACATGGCGCTGACGGGGGTCAGGGACATCTCGACTCTCAACACCCCGCCCGAGGAGCGCCTGCCGATCGTCACGCATGTCGGTCCGTATTCGCCGAAATTGGTGCGCCAGGCCATCCTGCGGGAACTGGAGCGCGGCGGCCAGATCTTCTTCGTCCACAACCGGGTGCAGACCATCGATGCTATGCGCATGCACCTCGAGAAACTGGCGCCAGAAGCGCGCATCGCTGTCGGTCACGGACAAATGCCGGAAAATGAATTGGCATCCGTCATGCACCGTTTCACTGCCGGGCAGGTGGATATCCTGCTGGCAACCTCCATCATAGAATCCGGCCTCGATATCCCGAACGCCAATACCTTGGTTGTGGATCGCGCCGATACCTTCGGACTGGCGCAGTTGTACCAGTTGCGTGGGCGGGTGGGGCGGGGCGCCATGCGGGCTTATGCCTACTTCTTTCGCCACCGAAAACTGACGCCGACCATCGAAGGCCAGGAACGGTTGGAGGTGATCGCCGAGAATACCCAGTTGGGAGCCGGTTACTCGATTGCGATGCGCGATCTCGAAATGCGCGGCGCGGGCGACCTGCTGGGGACGCGCCAGTCCGGTTTCATCCAGGCGGTCGGTTTCCACCTCTATACCCGCCTGCTGGCCGCTGCAGTGCGGACCTTGCGCCAGGCGCGCGGTCTGGCTGAACCGGTCCAGGCTGCGGCCCTTTCCCTGGACGTCGGCATCCCGGTCAATGTCGACCTGCCGCTTGCGGCCGGCATCCCGGAGGCGTACATCCCCGACCAGGAATTGCGGCTGCGCCTCTACCGCCGCCTGGCTGACCTTACCGACGAAGCCGCCCTCGATGCCATGCAGGACGAGTTCCGCGACCGGTTTGGCGACCTGCCGGAGATGCTGGCCGACCTGTTCTACCAGTTGCGGGTCAAGATTCGCGCTGAACGGGCCGGGCTGGCTTCGGTCAGTTCGGAGAATGGGCAGTTCGTCCTGCGTTACCCTGCCAGCCCGGAGGATGGCAGATCGAAGAGGCGCCTGCCGGACCTGGGGCGGGAGGTGCGCGGCGGGAGGCAGGCATACTGGTGTGCCTTTAGGAAGGAGGACGACTGGCGTACCCGTTTACTGGAAACCCTGGATGTGTTGGGGGAAAAGAAAATACGCCTTACTGACTGATTGCCACCCGGTTCCGCCCATTATGTTTGGCGATATACATCGCCTGGTCGGCGCGGGTTACCAGCACTTCCAGGTTCGGGGTATTCCCATCGTAGGCAGCGACACCCATGGAAACGGTGATGCTGAGTCTCCCCGCCTTGGTCTGGACTTGCATGGTTTCGACGGCTTTCCGCAGCCGTTCGGCGATCCCGGTCGCTGTTTCAAGGTCGGTCTCAGGCAACAGGATAATGATCTCTTCGCCGCCATAACGGCCGATCAGGTCGATCTCGCGCACACCGGATTGGCATTTGTGCGCCAGCGCTTGTAGTACCGGGTCGCCTCCGATAGTGTGGCCGAAAGTATCATTGATGCGCTTGAAATGGTCGATATCCACCATGATGGCCGAGAACGGACGGTTGAAGCGCCGGGTGCGGGCGAATTCGATATGCCCCAGTTCGAAAAGGCCGCGCCGGTTGAAGAGACCGGTCAGCGGGTCGGTCAAGGCCAGGTCCTGAACCTCGCCGAAAAGCCGGGCATTTTCGAGCGCCACTGCCACGTGGTCGGCAAAAGCCGAGACCATGCGGGCCTGGTCGGCGGTGAAGCGCCCGGGCTGGGAACTGTCGATCGCCAGCAGGCCGATCACCTGTTGCCGCACAATGAGTGGTACGCCAAGCCAGGAGCGGATGTGGCTGTGTGGCGGGTTGTTGAATTGGGGGTAGGCCTTGTCCGCTTCTTCGAGGATGTAGGATTTGCGGGTTTGGATCACGATTGAATTCGGATTGTCGCCCGGCACCGGGAAGCGGATGCCGATCACTGCCGCCGGGTCGCTCCAACCGCGCCCGCCGACGATCTCCAGGCGCCCATCCTTCAGGAGTTGCACCGAGGCGCTGTCATAAGAGACAACGATCGCCAGTTGTTCCAACACCCGGTCGACGGCTTCGTTGGAGTTCAGGGTGGCTGCAACCGCCGCCCCGGCCTTGCGCAGGGTTTCGGATTCCTCCGCCAGGCGATAGGCATGTTGCACGGCCTGGAATTTTGCCAGGGTCAATGCCACCAGGCCGGCGGCCTGTTCGCCTGTGGCGATCTCATCCGGGTCGAAAACATGCTCCTCGTTGAAACTCAGCAGGATCGCGCCAAGTTTGGTCTCGCCGACGATCAAGGGCAGCGCCAGGATCGAACGCGCCGGGAATTGCCTGGCGATTCGGCGGCTGATGTATGGAGACTGTAAAACATCGGGGACAACCAGCGGATGCCCGGCTTTCAAGGTAGAGGCGGTCAGGGTTTTTTCATGCGGCCGGGCGGAGATACTCATATAGGTTTCATGGAAAGGTCCATAGGCAGCCAGGGGGGTAGCCTGGCGTTTTTTCTCATCCCAGATTGCAAGGAAGCAGCCATCGGCCCCGATCAGGACGGCCAGGCTGTCCACCAGCGATTGGGACATCTTGTGCAGGTCCGAGGCTTGCAGGGCGCTGTGCAGGATCTCATGCAGCAAGTTAAGCGTGCGTTGTCGATTTTGAACAGCAGATTCGATCTGGTTACGCGCCAGGGCTGCGCCGATGATGTCCGCCGCGGTCCGCAACGCTTCCAGTTCAGATTCACTCCAGTTCCGCTCGTACCTGCATTCATCGAATCCGATGAATCCCCAGAGCGCCTCCCCGACGAAGATCGGCATGACTGCCAGGGATAGGATATCCTGGCTCGAGAGGATGCCCTTCTCCGAGGCCGGGAAACCCCGCACTAGGCCGTAAATAGCCTGGTGGTTCAGGAAGGCGTCGTCCCAGCGTTCGAAGCCAGCCTCACGGTAGCGCAGGTTCTGCAGGTCGGGATTATCGATTTGGACCGAGATACCGGGTGCAGCCCATTCATGGATCTGGCTTACGACCGGGTGTCCCTCCGCGTCCTGCATGCGCTCGAAGATATAGACGCGGCTCAATTCGGCAGCCACCCCGATCTGCTCGAGCACTATCGGGACACTCTCCACCCAGGGGCCGGGGTTGAGGAACTTCTCCGCTGCCAGGGAAACAGCCCTCAGGATGGCGTCCCGACGATGGAGCGCTGCCATCGCCCGTTTGCGATGTTCGATGTTATGGATTAGGACCAGCAGGCCGGAGGGAGTATTTTTCTGGTTGCGCAGTGGGGAAATGCTGAGTTCCAGGTTTCCCTTTACGATCCCGGATGGGAAGGTGATCCCGGGCAGTTGTTTATCTGTGACCAGGTCCGGCTGGGCAGCGGGCCATTCCGGCATGAGACTGGACATCTCACGGCCAATGAGATCCTTATCAGGAAGGAGGAGCATTTTCCGGGCAGCCGGGTTGATATCCACCACCCGATCCTGTCGGTCCAGGACGACCATGCCTTCGTTCATCGTTTCGATCAATGCGTTACGGGCCAGTGGGATGAGATCGAGCAGGCCCTCGCGAAAGATACCGAGCGCCAGGAACACCCCGGAAAATACCAGCATGAGCGGCGTCAGGTCCAGTCCGGGGAGAGGGCTGATGCCTGTGATGTATACGATGTTACCGACCACTGGTCCGGCTGATCCGATCAGCGCTAACCGTGTCTGGCGGCGATACCTTGGCGGAAGTCTGAAATGCGCTACGAAGAGCAGGGTGATGCCGGCAATCAGCATCAAGTAGGAGTATCCAACCACGCCGATCCAGAAGCCGACCCCATGTTCGTAGATGATGAGGTTGTTCCCGGATGGGTCAGGCGTGAAACTGGTCCAGATCAGGTGATGCCAACCATTGGTGATGGCCAGCCCCCAGGTGATGACCGGGATGATGAATAATGGGATGACAGACTGCTTCTTGAGCCAGTGTTCGAGCCCGTTGTATTCGATTGCGAACAGTAAAAGGAATACCGGGCTGCTCAAGGCGCCGATGTATTCGATGACCGACCAGAATATCTTGTGATCGATTTCTACTGCGGCGTATTCCAGAGTTGCTCCGAGCGACCATTCCGCCACGGCTGTCATCAACAGCGCCAGGGGCAGGCCGCCCACCACTCGCCGGTACTTCCATGTCGCCAGGGCGACAATACCTGCCAGGCAGAAGGTTACAAAGCAGAGGATGGAATAGATCGTGACTTCATATGTCATGTTCATCCGACTTGGCAGTCCTTCGGGCATCCAGACGCTGGTTGCTTCAAGTATAGCATTTTCTGCCAGCGAATTCTACGAGGATTCTAGCATGCTCCTGCGTAAAGGGAGTGTCTACAGCGATGGGCTTTCATTCTAAACCGCGGAGAGCGCTGAGCTCGCAGAGAAAAAAAACAAAGGCTTCTCTGGGCTCACCCGCCACCGAACTGTGGAAGTTGCGTACACTGCGGTAAAAGCCCGAGGAAGCCCACTAAATTTGGCACTCCCTGCGGAAATCAATCGGGCTCATACACCCATTCGGGAATATAATACCCGTAATCCCGATTCGATCATGGAGACCTCGAAAGACTAAGGATATATAGGCATGAGGATCATTATGAAACCATCACGAAAATTCCTGGCCGTCAGCGTTGCCCTGCTCCTGCTGTCGGCCTGCAACCTGCCTGCGAATACGCCAGACCCGGGATCGGACCTGGCGGCGACCTTCGTGGCTCTGACCCTCCAGGGTGCGTCGCTGCCAGGCGCAGCGACTCCTGCCGGCGGCTCGCCATCCGTCCCGCAAGCCAGTGAGACCCCGGGCCTGCCAACGCTCACCCTGGAACCCTCGCAGACACCCACAAAAGAGATCACCCCAACGCCGCGTCCCGGCTCGATCACTGGGGGTATATACGGTTATCCCTATGGAGATATTCCACAGCTCCGGGTAGTGGCATTCAACCAGGACTCCGCTGCCTACTGGTACCGGATCACTGTCGCCGGGGATGTGTTCTACTCGATGGACGGATATATTCCACCCGGCAGTTACCAGGTGGTGGCCTATGACCCGGCCAGTCATGCCGGCGGGTGTGTGATCATCGTACAGGCGCTCAGCGACCAGGCGGTTAATTGCGACATCACCGACTGGGCGGGGGTATATCGAGCGAAACCGGCCGGCGTGCCCTGATGGCCGCTACAGGTCCGACCATCAGTCTGGAAAAATCGGAGCGCCGACTGTTCCCCGGCGCGGTTCATGGGTAGATATTTACCGAAGATGATTCCAAAGTGGGGTAAAATAGAACGGTCGTTCTTGTTATGATTCCATAACCAATCTGCTCCGGCTCTCCCTGATAAGAGCCGGAGTGGAATCATTCGCCTCGCCCTGGAAGCAACCATGGAATTCAAGATCAAAGCGCCCTTCAAGGCAACCGGCGACCAGCCGGAAGCCATCCGTCAACTTGTGGAAGGAGTCCGCCGCGGGGACCGGCACCAGGTCCTGCTGGGCGCGACCGGCACCGGGAAGACATTCACCATCGCCTCGGTCATCCAGGAACTGCAGATGCCGGCGTTGGTGATGGCGCATAACAAGACCCTGGCCGCCCAACTCTATGCCGAGTTCCGGGAGTTCTTCCCGGATAATGCGGTCTCTTACTTTGTCTCCTACTATGACTACTACCAGCCGGAGGCTTACGTACCCCGCCACGACCTGTACATCGAGAAAGAGACCGAGATCAACGAAGAGATCGAGCGCCTGCGCCTGGCGGCCACCACTGCATTGGCGTCTCGCAAGGATGTCATCATCGTTGCATCCGTCTCCTGTATCTACGGCCTGGGCAGCCCGGACGAATACCTGCGCGGGGCGGTGACCCTGCGCACCGGGGAACTCTACCGCCGAAATGCCCTCATCCGCCAGTTGGTGGACGGGCAGTACCAACGTAACGATATCGACCTGCGCCCCGGGACGTTCCGCGTGCGCGGCGATACCCTTGAGATCATCCCGGCCTACGAGGAGAAACACGGTTTCCGGATCACCTTCTTCGGCGATGAAGTCGAACGGATCATGGAGTTCGTACCCCTGACCGGGGAACTGCTGGCCGAGCCGGCTGAAGCCACGATCTTTCCCGCCAAGCATTACCTGGCCCAGGAAGACCGGCTGAAAGAGTCCATCCGCAACATCGAAGGCGAACTGGCGGACCGGGTGGCTTATTTCAAGGATAACGAGAAATTGCTCGAAGCCCAGCGCATCGAACAGCGCACACAGTACGACCTGGAGATGCTGCGCGAAGTCGGCTATTGTTCCGGGATCGAGAACTATTCCCGCCAGTTGGATGGACGCGCTCCCGGCACACATCCCTGGACCCTGATCGACTTCCTGCCCAGTGACTACCTGCTCATCCTGGACGAATCGCACATGACCGTGCCGCAGGTCCGGGGGATGTACAATGGGGACCGCTCACGCAAGGAGACGCTGGTGGAGTTCGGTTTCCGCCTGCCTTCTGCGCTCGATAACCGCCCGTTGAAATTCGCCGAGTTCGAGCAGGTGATGGGCGCTACGATCTACACCTCCGCCACGCCCGGGCCGTACGAGATGGGCAAGGCAGACCAGGTGGTGGAACAGATCATCCGCCCGACCGGCTTGGTGGACCCCGAGGTGGAAGTCCGCCCGACGAAAGGCCAGGTGGACGACCTGGTGAAGGAGATCCGGGCGCGGGTGGAAGTGGGGGAACGGGTCCTTGTCACCACCCTCACCAAGCGCATGGCCGAAGATCTGGCTGAGTATTTGATGGAACTCGGCATCAAGGTCCATTACTTGCATTCGGAAGTGGAGACCCTCGAGCGGATCGGCATCCTGCGCGACCTGCGCCTGGGCGTTTTCGATGTTGTGGTGGGGATCAACCTGCTCCGTGAAGGGCTGGACCTGCCGGAGGTGTCACTGGTCGCCATCCTGGATGCTGATAAGGAAGGATTCCTGCGATCGGGAACGGCGCTGATCCAGACCATCGGACGGGCAGCCCGCCATATCAACGGCCGCGTGATCATGTATGCCGACCGGATGACGGATTCCATGAAATTCGCGATTGACGAAACATCCCGCCGCCGCGCCAAACAGGTCCAATTCAACCAGGATCATGGGATCGTGCCGGTCAGCATCCATAAGGCGATTCGTGACCTGACCGATTCCTTGTCCGCCCAGGCTGTGGCGGAAACCCGTCCCGATTACAAGGCAGGAAAAAGGGCGGCGGCCACCTCATACGGTGAGTTGCATAAGGTTGTTGCCGAACTCGAAAAGCAGATGAAGGAAGCAGCCAGGAACCTGGAGTTCGAGAAGGCGGCTGCCCTGCGCGACGAGATGTACGAGTTGAAATCCATCCTGGCGCAGGACGAGTCGCTCAAGCCCTGGGAGCGGATCAAGCTGATGGCCGGGGCGGAGGAGTGATTCCCGGGTTCCCGCCTGTTGCCCGGATGAGTTCGGAGCCCAGGGCTGCCAATTCGTCCACCTGGCTGTCGACCAGTCTGCCAAAGCAACAGACGTACAATCCC
>VGNO01000065.1 GCA_016865985.1 Chloroflexota bacterium
TCTGGCTTATGGGAAGGACATGGAAGAGGCCATTGCCCATGCGCAAGCCCTGGCGCTGCGGGTTGTTGCTGACCGTCTTGAACACAGCGAAAGCGTATCCCCGCTGACGATTTCCTTCGCGGCAGTATGAGCCAGTGGCGTTCGGTCAAGGCCAAACGGTTGCTTTCCGCTTTGCTGCGGCTTGGCTGGAGCGTGAAGCGCCAGACTGGTTCACACAATGTGCTGGCAAAAACAGGGTGGCCGGATGTGGTGTTTGCTTTCCACGATAACTAAGAAATCGGGCCGCGCATGCTGGCGCGCATTGCCAAAGCGACCGGGCTGACGCCGGAAGATTTATAGCCCGCCGCTGTTCGAGCGCCCGAACCAAAGGTTCGGGTACGAGAGCATGGAGATCGTGGGGAAGAAGAAGGTGCTGGAGAGGGTGAAGAAGGCGATAGAGATTCTGGAGAAGATGGGATGATCACCCTCCCGCAGGCTTGCAGCCTGCGGGAGGGTATGTATCTCCACCATCCTTGGTCGAAATAACAGGCGGATCAGGCCAGGAACCAATTCTTGACCAGGTAGATGATCCCCACCGTAAACCCAATCGCGACCACGATGATCCGCAGAGTATTCGGTTTAACCTTACCGGCCAGTTTCCCGCCGATGGCACCCCCGAGCAGCGCTCCAACGGCCATCACCAGCGCCACCAGCCAGTCCACTTGTCCTGAAAAGACGAAGAAGACGGCCGCGGCAATGTTGGCGGCAAAGGCGATGCCCTGCTTGAGCGCGTTCAGCCGCGTCAGGCTGTCGTTCAGCGCCAGTCCCAGCACGGCGAGCACGATCACGCTCAACCCGGCGCCGAAATACCCGCCGTAAATGGCGGCAAAGAAGACGGGGAGGAACGCCCAGGTTTCGTTCGCGGGTCCAGCTTTTCCCTGCTCCTGCCGCCGGGTCAGCCATTTCCGAACCGGATTCTGGATTGCTAGCAGCGTGGAAGCAAGCAGGATCAGGAACGGCACAAGATTGGTGAACAGTTTCTCGCAGGTGTTCAACAGCAGGATTCCGCCCGCCAGCCCGCCCAGCAGCGCGGCAGGGATCAACTTATACAGCCGCTTCTTCTGGTCATGTAAATCGTTCCGCTGTGCCATTGTCCCACCGAGGTAGCCGGGCAGGAGCGCGACGGTGTTGGTCACGTTGGCAGAGACAGCGGGGATTCCGATTGCCATCAGGACAGGGAAGGTGATGAGCGTCCCGCCGCCGGCGAGGGCGTTGGTAAATCCGGCCGCGACGGCGGCCAAGCAAGCAAAAATATATCCGATTAATGTCATGTCGTTGTCCTCGAAGATGTCCTACAATTCACGCGCCGATTGCCAGACGTGTAAATCTTCGAATCGCTTTACGGTCGGCATGTTCTCCTCGCAAGTCTCACAGGTCCGCAAGTCTTACAAGTCGTCAAGTCTTACAGGTCGTCATGTCTTACAGGTCGTCAAGTCGTATATGTCGACCTGTGAGACTTGTATGACTACCCCGACTTGTTCGACTTTTCCATTCTCGCCCAGCTATCCTTCAATGTAACGGTCCGATTGAAGACCAATTTTCCGTTATCGGAGTCCGGGTCTACGCAGAAATAGCCGTTGCGTTCGAACTGGAATTTATCGCCCGGTTTGGTCTCCGCCAGCGATGGTTCGACGAAGCAACCGGTCAGCGTTTCGAGCGAATTGGGATTGAGGATGGCTTCGAGATCGTCGCCCACGTCCGGGTTTTTTGCCGTGAACAGTTGCCCGTACAGGCGGATCTCCGCCGGCACGGCATGTTCCGCCGAAACCCAGTGGATGGTGGACTTGACCTTGCGCCCGTCGGGGGCGTCGCCGCCGCGCGTGGCGGGGTCGTAGGTGCAATGCACCTCGCTTACCGCGCCCGTTTCCGGGTCACGGACGACCGACTTGCAGGTGACGAGATAGGCGTAGCGCAAGCGGACTTCGTTCCCCGGGTACAGCCTGAAATACTTGGGCGGCGGAGTCTCGCAGAAGTCATCCTGCTCGATGTACAGCGCCTTCGAGAATGGGACTTTGCGCGTCCCGGCAGTTTCATCCTCCGGGTTGTTGACCGCCTCCATCCACTCGACCTGGTCGTCGGGATAGTTGTCTATGACCAGTTTGAGCGGACGCAGCGCCGCCATGCGGCGCGGGGCGCGCTTGTTCAGGTCATCGCGGATGATGGCCTCGAACTGGCCCATTTCGACCCAGGAGTCGTTCTTGGTCTCACCCGTACTCAGGACGAAGGCCGCGATGGCCTCCGGTGTGACGCCGCGCCGCCGCAGGCCGCGCAGGGTGGTCAGGCGCGGGTCGTCCCAGCCGCGCACCACACCGGTCTCCACCAGTTTACGGAGTTTACGCTTGGACATCATGGCATGGGTCAGGTTGAGGCGCGAGAATTCGATCTGGCGGGATGGGAACTCGCCCAGTTGCTCGAGGAACCACTCGTAAAGCGGACGGTGGATGATGTATTCCTGTGAGCACAGGGAATGGGTGATGCCTTCCATCGAGTCGTTCTGGCCGTGCGACCAGTCGTAGGTCGGGTAGATGCGCCACTTCGTGCCGGTGCGATGATGCGGGACACGCATGATGCGGTACATGACCGGGTCGCGCATCACCAGGTTGGGATGGTTCATGTCAATTTTGGCGCGCAGGACGCGGCTGCCCTCGGGGAACTCGCCGTTCTTCATCCGTTCGAGCAGGTCGAGATTTTCCTCCACCGGCCGGTTCCGGTACGGGGACTCGACGCCCGGCTTGATGGCCGCCTCGGTCTCACTCCATTTTGTGCCGCGCGGCAGGGTGCCGCGGCTGGCGCTCATCTCCTCCGGTGACTGGTCGTCCACATAAGCCAGTCCTTTTTTGACGAGGCGGATGGCCCATTCATACAGCCTGTCGAAATAGTCCGACGCGAATGTCGCCTTGACCCACTGGATGCCCAGCCAGCGGGCGTCGTCCTCGATGGCCTCCACGAACTCGGTCTCTTCCTTGGCCGGGTTGGTGTCGTCGAAACGCAGGACCAACTCGCCGCCGAAATGCAGTGCCGTGAGATAGTCTATCAGGAAGGCCTTGACATGCCCAATGTGCAGGTAGCCGTTCGGTTCCGGGGGCAGGCGCGTGCGGACATAGTCGAAGCGTCCGCTGCGCAGGTCTTCGGCTACAGCCTCGGTGATGAAATTGGTGGGAAAAGATGGTGTACCGTCCATGAGGGGTATCCTTGTCGCTGATAATCGCTTCTGGTTCCAGCAGTCGGTCTATTATAACAAGAGACACGCTGCGCAACATCGCTGGCGCGGGTAGGGAGCGCCTAACACGGTGGGTATCCTGTTTTTTTCTGCAGAGTACGCGAAGTGCGCAGAGATTTTCCTTTGATTTTCTCCGCGAACTCTGCGCTCTCTGCGGTTTAATGTTTTTTTCCCACTTTATTCGCCACTCCCGCGGGAACAGGACAGATTGGCCGTAGTTTGACACTGCCCCCCTGGCATGGTAAAATACCGCCCGCTGGTGATGGGGGCTCGTCTAATGGTAGGACGACTGACTCTGGATCAGTTAGTAGAGGTTCGAATCCTTTGCCCCCAGCCTGGAAAGCCCTCTTTTGGAAGAGGGCTTTTTTGTTCGAGCGGTTCGAACTCCCTTCCGGGGAGGCTGTCCTCTGCCCCCAGCCTGAGACCCTCTCACGAGGGTCTTCTCATCAAGCATAAAGGGGTACAATCCATATCATCCGCCTTTTCCTGGTTATCTAATATTACAGCGCAAAGTTGGCACAGGGCAGGCTGAGTAGCCTGGAATAAGAAGGCATGGTATCTTTCTCCAACCACGGCCAAGTGGGAAGGAGACGAGAACCATGCCCGAGGGAATTGTAACCGAAACCTGCCCTGCGCCCGAATGCAATTTGAGCGGAAAAGAGATCGAACAGTTTTTGGATGAAATGATGGATTACATGGGAATGTTCAGTCCAGCCTTTCAGCGAGTGGAGCAGTTGACGCGCAGCCAGATCTATTTGCGCGGCTTGCTGGGGAATGCCACGCGCAAGAATGTTGAACGGATGGCGCTTGAACAGGGTGAGAATGTGCGCAGTATGCAGTACTTTGTTGGCCAAAGTCCGTGGGAAGAGGAGCCGGTAATCGCCATTCATCAACAGTCGGTGGGCGAAACGCTGGGGGAAGAAGATGGAGTTGCGCTGATAGACGAATCGAGTGCGGTTAAGCAGGGGGATGATTCGGTTGGGGTGGCGTCGCAATACTGCGGCTCGGTGGGCAAGGTTGCGAATGGACAGGTAGGAGTTTACCCGGGGTATGCCAGTCGCAAAGGCTACAGTTTGGTTGAGGGGCAGTTGTTCATGCCCGATGAGTGGTTTGAAGAGGAACATGCCGGGCGATGCAAGGCGTGTGGCGTGCCAGAAGACTTGGTCTACAAGACGAAGCCAGAAATTGGGCTGGAATTGCTGCAAAAAGCCGAAAAACGCGGCAATTTGCCTTTCCAATGGGTGGCGACAGACGCATTGTATGGGGATTCCCCTGCTTTTCGGGATGGGGTTGACGATTTGGGCAAGTGGTATTTCACCGAAATCAAGAACACCACCCCTGTCTGGCGCACCCAACCCAGAGTGCATGTTCCCCAATGGAAAGGTCGCGGTCGCCACCCAACCCGCTTGCGCCTGCGCAATCCGAGCAAGCGTCCAATTCAGGTGAAGCAATTGGTGAGAAATATCCCCAAAAAAGATTGGGTTCAAGCCATTATCAAGGAAGGCAGTAAAGGGCCTATCGTTTGCGAATTTGCCTTCCTGCGCCTGACCGAGTCGCGTGCCAACTTACCTGCAGGCGAAGTGTGGCTGATCATCCGCCGCAACCTGGATGACCCCGCGGTGATCAAATACTACTTCAGCAATGCTCCCGCCAACACACCTCTGAGCGAGTTCGTACGCATTACCGGCATGCGTTGGCCGATTGAAACCATTTTCAAAGAAGCCAAAGGCGAAGTCGGTTTGGATCATTACGAGATGCGAAGCTGGTTGGGGTGGCATCATCATATGCTGTTAGTCTCTCTGGCTCATCATTTCCTGGTTCGTTTGAGAATTCGCTTTCAAGAGCTAGCGCCTGCTCTCACGGTTTATCAAATCCGACTATTACTGTCCAGAGTATTGCCAAAGCCTGTCCTTGATATTCAGGCTGCTTTAGATCAAGTGCGATACTACCAGAGGCGAAACCTTGTCGCTTATCTTTCTCACCGCAAGGCTAAATTGGCCCAATTGGCTACTCGCGCTCCGAACCTTGCGCTGTAACATTAATGTGTCCACAATAATACCTACCCTCTCCCGGACGCTTCCTCGGATGCAATGCCGATCAGGGCGTCCACCAGGCTCTTGAAATCTCCTTTGGAAAACCCTTCGGGCAGGGCTTTGTAGCGCTCCTCTACGATGCGTCCGATGAGGCCGGCCACTTCGCCCAGGGTGAGTTTGTTGCCGGTCAATTGCCGCACCCTCTTTTGCCACTCGCTTAGCAGCCGCGCGTCGTCCTCGGAGATTTTGGTGTGCAGGCTCTTCAGGGATACAATCGAACTGAATAACCCGATGCTCATAATTATCATGAGAACCGTGGCAAGGATCGGCAGGACAATCGTCACAACCAACGAGAAAAATGGATACAACTGCGGCCCGACCAGGTAGCGCTCGGTCTGATACGATGCAGCGACATCTTCGGGTTTACCAAACTCCCGGAGCAGGTCCACAACCAGGTTCTCTTCCCCGGTGCGGTCGGGATGCCTGGCCCGGTCTTCGAGCATATCTTCCAGCGTGGATCGGATTTCCTTCTGGATATCAGCCCGGTTCCTGAGCGCCAGGCGCTTTCCGATTTCAGCGATATAACGGTCGATCATGGTAGTTTTCATAGTGTAACTTCCTTTACTTGAGCATTTTTCCCATCATGGATACGATGCCGTTCCATTCGGTCTTAAGCCTGGGCAGGAGATCCCTGCCTTCGTCACTGATGACATAATACCGACGCGGCCGGTCTGCTTCGATCCGCCAGTTCGAATGCAGGAGACCTTGGTTCTCCAGCCGGCGCAGCAGGGGATAGAGCGTCCCCTGGTCGATTTCAAGCCCATGCTCGGAAAGGTCCTTGATGAGCGAATATCCATATTGCTCATGGTCGAGCCGGCTCATGACTCCAAGCACGATCACCCCGCGTCTCAATTCCATAATCACATTGTCGAAGGATTCGTTTGTCATATTATCACCATTGACCGTAACATACTGTGTATAAAACAGTATGTCAAAGGGACAGTATGATTTGCCGCATAATAGAAATCGTAATATCCGTTAGAATGGATCGACCTCCAGGTCGCCGTTTGGAGTTGGGAAACACCAGTACTATTGCCTACTTGAAAACCACCTGTTAGGATAATCGATGTCCACATGTGCTATACTGCCATCGGGTACAACGACCCGTGCAATAATCAGGTTGTCCATTTTATGAATAGGAAATAAAACTAATGAAGAATAGGCCTATCGTAGAAATATCCCGGTTATTTCTGTTCTGCCTGGCGCTCAGCCTCCCATCCTGTTCCCCGGTCGATACAGAATCCAGGGAAACCTGGTCGTTGACGCTGGTCACTTCCGGCGGGCTGGCGGGCATCACGCGAGAATTGGAGATCGACAGTAACGGGCAGGCCACCGTCATCGACGACGGTTCCGGGCAACCGGTCAGTGGGGAATTGCCGGATGAACTCCAATCCGAGGTGGCAGCCTACGTCCTGGATGCCGGCACATCCAAACCGAATCCGCCGGCTGGGTGCGCAGACTGTTTCGCATATTCACTTGAAATCAGGCGGCAGGATGGGGTTTACCTGTACACCCTGACAGACCTGGACCTGGACGGCTCAGGCATCTCCCCGCTGGTCATGCTATTGAATGATTTGCAAGCCCGCTTGTTATCCGGTGAGTTCTCACATTGAAAACCGTTCCTGGAGGGTTGATCTGACATGAAAAGAATTACATTGAATTGGCTTAGTGTGTTACTAATCGTCTCGCTTGGGATGGCTGCCCTGCCGGTTGGCGGATCGGCCGCCAGTCAAAGGCAGGAGCCCGCCCGTGGTTACAACCCGGAAACGGGACGCCTGGCTTACCTGAGCGTGGAGGCCGGATCGGTGCCCGGTTTCAACGCCAGCGCCGCACCCCAGTCACAGGCCGGGACGGTTCTCCAAGTCTTTGGGACGGAGTTCGGCCTCGCCGATCCGGGTGGCGAACTCGAATCTCTCCGGGAGTATTCCGGTGAGAATGGACAATCGGTGATCCGCTACCGCCAGGTCTACCAGGGCATCCCGGTGCTGGCCGGTGAGATCATCATCAATATCAGCCCGGATGGACGGACGCTCTCCATCAGCGGCGAGACCTCGCCCGGACTGGCGCTGGATGTCCAGCCGGTGATCGCAGCAGAAATTGCCAGCCAGGTCGCCCTCGAACTGGTTGCCAAGTCATACCAGTTGGACCTCTCCCTGTTGAGTGTGACGCAACCTGAGTTGTGGATCTTCGACGAATCCCTGTTGACTGCCAGCGACCGGTTGCCGGAACTCACCTGGCGGATGGAAGTCAGCGCCGTGGAAGCCGGTTTCCCGGTGCGGGAGTTCATCCTGGTCAATGCGATCGATGGGAAGATCAGTTTACACTTCAACCAGATCGATACTGCATGGATAACAGAATACACGGCAGCATCATCTGAACCGGATGTCGCAGACCACTCCACAGAGGGCATCCTGGGGACTCCGATCATCTCTGTCTATACTATGAACCATTCGACAGGAACCTTGCCGGGAACCTGGGTTTGTGATGAGACGAATACCGCTGCCTGTGACGGCGCAGGCGGCGATGACGCAGACGCCGTCAATGCCTACGCCTATTCCCAGGATACCTATGAATTCTACGCCACCCATCACGCACGCGACAGCATCGATGGTGCTGGTATGGATATCATTTCATCGGTGCATTACGGAACAGGATACGCCAATGCCTTCTGGAACGGCGCACAGATGGTCTATGGCGATGGCTTTGCTGTGGATGATGTGGTCGGCCACGAACTGACGCATGGCGTGACCGATTATGAATCAGCCCTGATCTATCTCTACCAGTCCGGCGCCATCAATGAATCCTTCTCGGATATCTGGGGAGAATTTGTGGACCAGACGAATGGGAGCGGGAATGACACCCCATCGGTGAAATGGCTGATCGGCGAGGATATTGGCGCTATCCGCAGCATGAGCAATCCCCCTACCTATTCTGATCCGGATAAGATCACAAGCGCCTATTTCTACACGGGTACCAATGATGGCGGCGGTGTCCATACCAACAGCGGTGTCAACAACAAGGCCGCTTATCTCATGGTCGAAGGCGGCTCCTTCAACAGCCGCACCATCACCGCCATCGGGATGGCCAAGACCGCCGCAGTCTATTATGAAGTGCAGACCAACCTGCTCGGGATGGGCGCCAACTATACAGACCTGTATTACGCCCTCCAGCAAGCCTGCTGGAACTTGATCGGCGGCGCGGCCGGCATCACGGCCGACGACTGCACTCAGGTCCGCGTTGCGGCTGAAGCGGTCGAGATGAATATCAAACCATCCCAATCCTACACCCCGATGCCCGATGTCTGCGCCGCCGGGACCTACCCGGTCGACCTTTTCAGTGATGATTTCGAGAGCGGCCTCGTCCAGTGGTCGACCGGCGCGATCGTCGGCAGCAACCGCTGGTTCTGGGCCACCCCCGGCCTCTCGAGCGTCAGTCACAGCCTGTGGGGTGACAACCCGGCAATCGTCAGCGACAGTTATGCTGCACTGGGCGCAAATGTTGCCCTGCCGGCCGGTTCCAGCCCGTTCCTGTACTTCAGGCATTTCTTCGAGTTCGAAACCTCCTACGACGGCGGCGTCCTGGAATACAGTTCGAACGATGGTGGCGCCTGGCTGGACGCCGCCAGCCTGTTCAACTCCGGGCAGAATTACACCGGGACCCTCAGTACGGCTTCAGACAACCCTATCGAGGGCCGCCAGGCATTCACCGGCGTCAGCCACAGCATGGTCGGCAGCCGCTACAACCTGGCCAGCCTGGCTGGCCAGAACGTCCGCTTCCGCTGGCGGATGGGCACGGATACCGGCATCGAGTACATGGGCTGGCTGGTGGACGATGTCCGCCTCTATACCTGCCAGACGATCCCAGCCTGGTATCTGGCTGAAGGTTACACTGGCGCTGGCTTCGGGACTTTCATCCTGATCCAGAATCCGAACCTGGATGCCGCCAATGTCGAAGTGACCTACATGCTGCAAGGCGGCGGGACGGTTGTCCGCAACATTGTCGTCCAGGCCAGGAGCCGTTACACCATCGTGACCCACGATCCCTCACAGGTCGGGCCGGACCAGGCTTTTTCGACCAAACTGACCTCCACCCAGCCGATCATCGTCGAGCGTGCCATGTACTGGCCAAATGGGACCGGTACGAGTGGCGGGCACGTAACGACCGGCATTACGTCCCCGGCCGCCACCTGGTACCTGGCCGAAGGATACACCGGAGGCGGCTTCGGGACCTTCATCCTGATCCAGAACCCCAACGCGTTGGATGCGAATGTACAGTTGACCTATATGCTGCAAGGTGGCGGGACAGTGGTAAAAAATGTGACGGTTCCTGGCAACAGCCGGTTTACAGTCCTGGCCCACGATGTCTCGCAGGTGGGACCCGACCAGGCATTCTCCACCCGTCTGGATTCAGACCGGCCGATCATCGTCGAACGCGCCATGTACTTCAATAACGAAGGCCATAATGCGGTCGGTATTACCCAACCGCAAACTGACTGGTACCTGGCGGAAGGATATACCGGGGCAGGTTTTGGCACTTATATCCTCGTCCAGAACCCGAATACAGCGGACGCGAATGTGGTAGTCACGTACATGATCCAAGGCGGTGGGACGGTCGTGCGAAATTTAATCGTCCCTGGCAACAGCCGGGCGACGATTGTCGCGCAGGATGCGGGACAGGTCGGTGTGGACCAGGCTTTCTCCACCCACCTCAATTCCGACCAGCCGATCGTCGTGGAGCGCGCCATGTATTGGCCGAATGGCGATCCCGGCCAGTATGGCGGCCACGACAGTCCCGGCACGGTTACTGCCGGCCGGGTTTGGAACCTGGCTGAGGGCTACACCGGATCCGGTTTCGCAACTTTCATCCTGGTACAGAACCCCGGCGCTTTGGGAGCCACCGTCGAAGTTACCTATATGTTACAGAGCGGCGGGACGATTGTCCGAACAGTCAACGTGCCGGCAAACAGCCGCTATACCATCCTGGCGCACGACCCAGGCCAGGTGGGGCCCGACCAGGCCTTCTCCACCCGCCTGCTCTCAGACCAACCCATCATCGTCGAACGCGCCATGTACTTTTCGAATGGCGGACACTCGACAACAGGAGTTATGGAACCATGACCGTCAGCACACAACAAAAAAAAGGTTTATGGCTGGTAATAAGCCTGATTCTGATCCTGGTCGTCTTTGCTGTCTGTGTTTTCGCCCTGGTCATCTGGCAGGGCAGCCAGAAACCCGAAAGCAGCACTCTGCAGAACCCGACCCCGCCGGAACCGGTGACGGTTGAAATCCCGATTGACCAGTACTCGGTGATTGGGATGTCGGCGGAGGTGCTGACCCTTGAACCGGGCGATGTAAGCATTTTCATCCCGGCCGGCGCGCTGAGCCAGACCGGGCAATTCTTCCTGACCGCCCGTGAAGCCAACCTCCTGGCCGAAGCCGGACAGCCCGGCTGGAGCAGGCCGTATGTCATCAATCTCGAGTACAAGGATTCCTCCGGAAATGTACTTCCGGCCGTGACCCTCTACCAGCCGATTGAGATCTGCTTTTTCGTCGAAGACGGTCTCTGGAGCGACTACCTGGACCGGCCTGAAGCCTTCAAGGTGGAAGTGTACGAAGACACAGCCACACCGCCAAGTTGGATGGCGCTCTCGTTTTACAGTTACCCGAACCGCCACCAAATATGCGGCCTGGCGCCGCATCTTTCCCTCTTCGCCCTGGCGGTCCAGGACCTGGATGCCATCCAAGCGACTGAAACGCCGCCAGGAGTATACGACCCGGCTCCATAATGTTGAAAACTTCCAGGGATATGATACGAATCCAGGCGCCTGTCGCCAGGTCCAAGCAATGGCTTGAATCCATCCCGGGATTATTCCTGGCCGGCCTGTCATTTGCGTTATATGTCCGCACCCTGGCGCCTGGCGTGTGGGGTTTCGACAGCGCCGAACTGGCAACCGGCGTGCATACGCTTGGGATCGTCCACCCGCCGGGATACCCACTGTACCTGCTGGTCGGGAAACTCTTCTCCCTGCTGCCGATGGGAAGCCTGGCATACCGCTTGAACCTGATGTCCGCCTTTTTCGGGGCCCTGGCAGTCTGGCTGGTGTACCGGTTGATCGTCCGGCTTACGGATAGGAAGACAGCCGCATGGACCGGGGCCGGGTTGTTTGCCATCTCGAATTATTTCTGGCAGATGGCGATTGTGGCGGAAGTCTATACCCTGCATGTTTTCTTCCTTGCGCTCGACCTGGGCCTGCTGCTGGACTGGGTACACAGTCGCAGGACGCGCTCCCTCGTAATGTTTGCATTCTTTTATGGGTTGAGCCTGGCAAACCATACCTCCGGCATCCTGTTTGCGCCGGGTTACCTGTGGCTGGTCTTCGCGACGGGAAAATTCCCCTGGAAGGCATGGCGGGAATGGCTGCCGGTCTTCCCGGCTTTCCTGCTGGGGCTGGCTCCCTACCTATACCTGCCGATCCGCACCCTGGCCGACCCATCCCTGAATTACATCCAGACTTATTACAACATCGACCTGACCACCGGGCAGGGACTTTGGTGGATGGTGTCCGGCAAGGCGTATCGTTTCTTTGCCTTCGGGTATCCCCTGCACCAGGTCCCTGCCGAAGCAATTCGGTTCCTGGGCTTCCTGTGGCGGAACACTCTCGGCCTCGGCGCGCTGCTCGGCCTGGCTGGGTTGGCAACAAACCTCCGCCAGCAATGGAAGATCCGGATTGCCTTTCTCTTGATATTCCTTGGCAATGCAGTATTTTTCATCAATTACCGGGTGATGGACAAGGATACGATGTTCCTGCCGGCTTACCTGGTCTGGTCGGTGTGGGCTGGCGAAGGGATTGCCTGGCTGGAGAATGCCCTCGTACGCCTGTCCGGGCGGGTTCAGGCGCCTCTCCCAGTGAAGCAAGGAATGGCAGTAATCATGACACTTGTTCTCATACTGGGCGCCGGGTTGAATTTCCAATGGGTGGATATGAGTACAGCCAGCGGATCGGAAGCCTTCACGCTCGACATCCTGGCTACTGTCCCGCAAGGCGCGACCGTGATCGCCCAATGGTCGCCGGCCGTCATGCTGGAGTATCATCAGGTAGTCAACGGGGAGCGTCCCGATATCCGCATCATCAACCGCTCACGGATGAACGTGGCGGAATATTACCGGTACTGGACTGAAGGCTGGGATTCTGAACAGATCCTGGAGCGGATCGCGGCCCACGACCTGCAGGTTGTGCGACGTGAGATCGAACAGAGGCCGGTATATATTGTGGAATACGACCCACTCTTCGCCAACGATTTCGAATACCTGCCGGCCG
>VGNO01000066.1 GCA_016865985.1 Chloroflexota bacterium
CCGCCGACATCCTGCCGGCCGCCCTGGCGGACCCCAACCTGGGGCTCTACAGCGGCCGCCTGCCGGCCCTCAGCATGGTGATGCTCAACCTGAACAACCCGGAACGTCCATTCTTCCAGGAGCGCGATGTGCGTAAAGCGCTCCTGATGGCGATCAACCGCCAATGGCTGGTCGACCGCATCTTGGACGGGCAGGCCATCCTGGCCGACAGTCCCATCTTCCCCGGGACATGGGCGTATTATGGTAACGTGGAACAGGTGACCTACGACCCGCAGGCGGCCATCGCCCTCCTGAAGGAAGCCGGGTATGTCCTGCCGGCCGACGGCCAGGTGCGGACGAAGGATGGATTGGCGCTCTCGTTCACCCTCCTGCACCTGGATGACGGGCTGCACACCGCCGTGGCGCAGGCCATCCAACAGGATTGGGCTGGTGTCGGAGTCCAGGCAGCCCTCCAACCGGTGACCCTCGAACAGATGCAGAGCGCCTACCTGGCGCCGCGCGCCTACGAAGCCGCCCTGGTCGACCTCGACCTGAGCCGCGCCCACGACCCGGACCCGTATCCCTTCTGGCACCAGTCCGAATCCCTGAGCGGGCAGAACTACGCCCAATGGGACAACCGCGCCGCCAGCGAGTATATCGAACAGGCGCGGGTGGTGGCCGACACGGAAGCGCGCACCCGCCTCTACCGGAATTTCCAGGTCATCTTCGCCAGGGAGATCCCTTCCCTGCTGCTCTATTACCCGGTTTATACCTATGGTGTGGACTTGCGGGTCAACAACATCCAGATCGCGCCGCTCTTCGATACCAGCGACCGTTTCATGACCATCAGCGACTGGTACCTGGTGACCCGCCGGGCGCTGGAGCAGACCGCCGAACCCGGGACTCCCTGATCGTCATGCCGATCCTGGAACAGGAGCAGCGCTTTTTCGAGGCGGGGATAGGGGAACTGGAAGCCTACCTGCTCTCGGATGAACTTTTCCACCCCCTGGAAGGTCACCAGCGGTTGACGCTTGGGGGCCTGCTGCTGGCGCAGTCCCGCCTGCGGCCGCAGGTCGACAACCCGGCCGGGCAGGACTGGCTCTATCGCCTGGAGATGGAAATGGACCGTACCCGCTCCAGGTGGCGGACGGCCTGGGAGGCCAAAGCCGGCCGAGAGTTCCGGGCCAGGCTCGACCTGTGGCGCAATTACCTGCTGGAACTGCGCCAGTCGCCCGAGGACCTTGCGCCGTCCTACCCGCAGGAGGTCCGCTGGCGGGTGATGATCGAACTGCTGGCGCATGAATTAAGACTCAGCGGCCCGGACCTGGAACAGGTCGAATCCCTGGATTGTATACTCCGGACCGGTTTTCGCAGCGGCGCATTCGCCTGGGATGAAGCCCTGGCCCCGTCCTTCCCGCTGGAGACATTCTGGTTCCTGTACGGAAATCTGTCACTCATCAAGGAGGTCGTATGACCGACCAGCGTCAGGCTGCATTGCAGTTTGCCCGAACCAACCGGGATCTGTTCCTGGCATCCCTCAAGGAGATCCTTGCCATCCCGTCCATCTCGACCGACCCGGCCCGCCTGGCTGACATGCAGAAAGCCGCCAATTGGGTCTGCGACCAGTTGCGCTCCCTCGGGATGCAGAAGGTCAAAGCCCACCCGACCAACCGCCACCCGATCGTCTACGGCGAATGGCTGGCAAACCGCGGCGCGCCGACTGTCCTGATCTACGGCCATTACGATGTCCAGCCGGCCGACCCGCTGGAGTTATGGAAGAGCGCTCCCTTCGAACCCACCCGGCGCGGCGACAACCTGTATGCGCGCGGCGCGTCCGACATGAAGGGGCAGGTTGTGGCGACCCTCAAGGCGGTCGAATCGCTCGTCAAGTCCGGGGGCTTGAAGGTCAATGTCAAGTGGATGATCGAAGGCGAGGAGGAGATCGGCTCCCCCAGCCTGGACGAATTCATCAAGCAGAACAGGACCCTGCTGGCGAGCGATTTCTGCCTGAACCCGGATAGCGGCATGATCGCGCCGGAAGCGCCCTGCATCACCTACGCCTTGCGCGGCCTGGCTTATTTCGAACTGCGCGTCCATGCCGCCACCCACGACCTGCACTCGGGCATCTACGGCGGGGTTGTCCATAACCCGGCCATTGCCCTGGCGGAATTGGTCGCCGGGATGCACGATGCGGATGGGCGCATCACCCTGCCCGGTTTCTACGACAAGGTGCGCGACCTCTCGCCTGAGGAACGCGAGCAACTGACGCGACTGCCGATGAACGACAAGTACTACCTGGATCAGACCGGCGCCCCGGCGCTGCATGGCGAGACCGGTTACTCGGCGGTGGAACGCGTCGGCGCCCGCCCGACCCTGGATGTGAACGGGATGCTTTCCGGCTTCACCGGCGCCGGCTCCAAGACCGTCATCCCGGCCACAGCCATGGCCAAGATCTCGATGCGCCTCGTCCCGGACCAGGACCCGAAAGATGTCCACAAACAACTGGAGAAGTACCTGAAGGCCAATGCCCCGCGCGGCATCCACTGGGAACTGACCGCCATGCAGGGCAGCAAGGCATCCATTTCCAACCTGGAGAATGCCGGCGTGCAGGCGCTCTCGGCCGCCCTCGAGGCTTCCTGGGGCCGCCAGCCCTTCCTCAAGCGGGAAGGCGGCAGCGTGCCCGTGGTGATCAAGATCCAGGAACTGCTCGGGCAGGAATCCGTCCTGACCGGTTTCGGCCTGCCGGACGACAACCTGCACGCACCCAACGAAAAACTCCACCTGCCGACCTGGTACAAGGGCATCGAAGCCCTGGTCCACTTCTTCATGAACCTGGCAGGATAGACTCGAACGAACCCCGGTTGCCCAAAGGCCCGGGGTTCTTCCAAGCGAGGCCTCGGACGGTATGGAAGATAAACTCATTACGTACGGGGGGCAGGCCCTGATCGAGGGCGTCCTGATGCGCGGCCGCAAAGCCGCCGCCATCGCCATGCGCGCCCCGGATGGCTCGATCGAGATCCATACCGAGGAATTGGGCGGTATCTACAAATCGCGCCTGGCGAAGGTCCCCTTCCTGCGCGGGTTGGTCCTGCTGTGGGACTCACTCGGCCTCGGCCTGCGCGCCCTGACCTGTTCCGCCAACCTCCAATCCGGCGAGGACGAGAAACTCGAAGGCCCGGCGCTGTACCTGACGCTCTTCATGACCTTTGCGGTAGCCATTGCCATCTTCTTCCTGGCGCCGGCTGGAGTCGGCTGGCTGAGCGAGCATTTCCTTTCCTGGAGCGCCTGGTGGAGCAACCTGCTGGAGGGAGTCATCCGTCTGGCGTTGTTGGTGGCCTACATCTGGGGGATCGGGTTCATGCCGGACATCGCCCGCGTCTTCGCCTATCACGGAGCGGAACACAAGACGGTCAACGCCTACGAAGCCGGCGCGGACTTGACCCCGGCCAGCGTGGCGGAATTCCCACTCGAACACACCCGCTGCGGGACGGCTTTTCTGCTCTCGCTGATGGTACTCTCGCTGCTGGTATTCACCATGCTCGGCCCCCTGCCGCTCGGCTGGCGGTTCGTCAGCCGGGTATTGATGATCCCGCTCCTGGCCGGGGCGGCCTACGAATACATCCGCTGGACGGCGGAACATGTCCACTGGCGCTTCGTGCAGGCGATGGTCAGGCCGAACCTGGCCTTGCAGTCCCTGACCACCCGCCAGCCGGATGATAAGATGCTGGAAGTGGCGATCGCCTCCTTCCAGGCCATGCGCAAGGCGGAAGCCGCGCTCGAATAGAGACCTGTCCCTTGCCGAAAAAACGCCGCAAGTTCACCCTGCTCCTTGTCGCCCTGTCCCTGCTGGCCGGCCTGTGCCTGGCGCCTGTCCTGTATTATGGCGGGCGTCCGCTGCCGCTCGAGAAACACGAGACCCTCTATCCCGGTGTGGAATACTACCGCTCCGTGCGCCTTTCTCCGCGCCTGGTGATCATCCATATCGTGACGGTCGACCTGACCCAGCCCGGGCTGGATTTCCTGGTCACCCCCGGGGACCCTGCGGCGGAACTACCGCTCTCAGCCATGACCACCGCCCGGTTCCTGGAGCGTTACGACCTGCAACTGGCGATCAACGGCGACGGGTTCACGCCCTGGGTCTCGAACGGCATCCTCGACTATTACCCGCACAGCGGCGACCCGGTCGCTCCGAACGGTTACGCCGTCTCGCAGGGGGTACTCTACAACGACGCCCTCACCGGACACCCGACTTTGAATATTTTCTCCGATGGGAGGCTCTCGATCGGCGACCCGGATGCGAATGTCCGTCACGCCATCACCGGCGACCTGTACCTGGTCCGTTCCGGGGAGGCGGTGGCCGGGCTGGACGCGGTCGAACCGATGCCGCGCACCGCCCTGGGGCTGGATGCGGGCGGGACGCGCCTGGCGCTGGTGGTGGTCGACGGGCGCCAGCCGTTCTACAGCCTTGGCATGACCTTTGCTGAACTGGCCGACCTGATGGTTGCCAACGGCGCGGCAACGGCCATGAGCCTGGATGGCGGCGGTTCCTCCACCCTGGTTGTATCCGGCCTGGGCGGGGGGGCGCGGGTACTCAACTCGCCGATCGACAACAATATCCCCGGCCGCCAGCGGCCGGTCGGGAACCACCTGGGGATCTATATCCAGCGCTAGGCTGGCAGGAAGGGGGATCTTACAGCGGCGCGAACTTCGCAGTAAAGTGGCGCAACGCCTCCGGGGCGTAGGTGAACTTGTAGCCGCGCAGGGAGCCGGCGCGCCGGGCGATTTTCCCGAGTGTTTCTGCAACATAGTCCATGTGACTCTGGGTGTACATCCGGCGCGGGATCGCCAGCCGGACCAGTTCCAGTTTCGGGTAGACCATCCCTCCCGTTTCCGGGTCCGCATGGGCGAACATGACCGAGCCGATCTCGCAGCCGCGGATGCCGCCTTCGAGGTAGAGTTCCACCGCCAGCGACTGGCCGGGGAACTCGCCGTGCGGGATGTGGGGCAGGAGCGCGCCAGCGTCGATGTAGATGGCGTGACCGCCCGGCGGCTCGACAATTTGAAGGCCGGCCTCCCGGATGCGTTCGCCGAGGTAGGCGGTCTGGTCCAGGCGGTAGGCGAGATAGGTCTCGTCCAGCCCCTCGTACAGGCCGACCGCCATGGCTTCCAGGTCGCGACCCGCCAGGCCGCCGTAGGTCGGGAATCCCTCCCGCAGGATCAATTCGTTCTTGATGGCCTGGAATATTTTCTCATCTCTTGTAGCAAGCAACCCGCCGATGTTGACGATGGCATCCTTCTTGGCGGAGAAGCAGAAGCCGTCGGCCAGGGCGAACATTTCACGGGCGATCTCCAGCGTGGACTTGTCCGCGTAGCCCGGCTCGCGCAGTTTGATGAAGTAGGCGTTTTCGGCGTAGCGGGCGGCGTCGATGTAGAAGGGGATGCCGAATGAGTGATACGTTTCGGCCACGGCTTTGATGTTCTCCAGCGCGACCGGCTGCCCGCCCCCGGCATTGTTCGTCACTGTGATCATCCCAAGCGGGACATTCTCCACGCCGACCTTACCGATGAAGGCCTTGAGTTTGGCGGTATCCATGTTCCCCTTGAAGGGATGCCTATCCTGCGGGTCGGAGGCCTCGTCGATGACCAGGTTGGCCGGCCGCCCGCCGCGCGCCCGGATGTTGGCGTCGGTGGTGTCGAAGTGCATGTTGCTCGGCACGTACTGGCCGGGCCTGACCAATACCGCGCTGAGAATATTCTCGGCGGCGCGTCCCTGGTGGGTGGGGACGAAGCGCTCGAAGCCGAAGATGCCCTTCACCGCCTCGGCCAGCCGGAAGTACGACCGCGCCCCGGCGTAGGATTCGTCGCCCTGCATGATGGCGGCCCACTGCCGGTCGCTCATCGCGCCGGTACCGGAGTCGGTCAGCAAGTCAATGAATATGTCCTCGGCGCGGATGGCGAAGACGTTGTATCCCGCGGCCAGCAGGGCCGTGCGGCGTTCCTCCGGCGGGATGAGCCGGATCGGTTCGGTGACTTTGATGCGGAAGGGTTCGGGGGGATAACTTGGCATATGTTCTTTAGATCATACTTCGGGATCTTCAAACAAACTGTATTGCGCCTTCTCTTCTCTTAAATACTGATGTTTATAATTCTCTGATAAGCCAATAAATTGTTCTAGAGGAACATTTTTTATGGCTTCCCCCATATATATTTCTATCTCTCTGTCGCTCATCTGGAGCAGATCATGTCTAAATCCGACAGATCTATTCAATACTTGCACGACTTGTTTAAGCCAATATCCAGCGCTCATTTGAATGATTGTGCCCTTTACTGCTTTTGCCATTTGTTCAATTCTGCTGTTTGCGCCAATGCGATCAACAAGAATAATGGTTGCCATAAAGAATTTTGACCGCCCAAGAGAGATTTCGCGCTCAAAGCGCGTTACCTTATCGAGGGAAATTTCTGGATTTCCCCTGCCAATAAACCCTATATCGAAGCGGACGCCCTGTCCCAATTCATAAAGCAGAGTTGCATCACTTTCCCGTTTTTCATTGCGGGAAGAAAGCCAAAAGACTTTTTCGTATTCCTGTGGGGGAGGAGTGATATGCTTGAAGCCCAAAATGTAAAGCAAGGAACCAAGAACCAGTTTTTCAAACAACTTCCCATAAGCAGATTTTTCTGAGCCGCGAATAGCCAGGGATTGTGCGCCTATCGCATTGAGAAGATAGGTGATCCAAAGCCAATTAATTTGAGCCTTGCAGTTTCCTTTGATTTCAATCTCCCCACTTATCGAACCCGTTTCCATTTTTCGATTGGCTATGACTTCATCGCAGATTTGAATATAACGATCTCGATATTCCATTATTGCATCAGGGTTGTCCCGTAAAACATTTTGAAAAGCCTTGTCTGTTAAACCCAGAATCCATTGAGCAAGCCATCTTTCAGCCTTGGAAATGTTTTTTCGTTGAAGAATTTCGGATGCCATTTCGGGAAGGTGACTAACGAAATCCTTGGAGGTCGCAGCACCCTTAATGAATATTTCTGCTGTGGCTAAATTTAGCGTAGCAATTCTTCGACGCGTAAGAGACTCCGTTGAATCTCGCAGATTCTTTCCCATAAGAATATCCAACACAACGCCTCGCACAACATCCAGCCCAATTTGTTCTATAAGCCGACTCCCGCTTGCGGAAAGCAAATCCAGATCGGCGGGGGAGAGCAACTCGGTGAGCGGATTCGATTGTTTTTTTACCATGGCATGCCCTTACAGCAACATATTCTCCGCGTCTATTGGCGCGCAGTTAATGGTATGGATTTGTTTTCCTTCTTTTCCGAGCCAGATTTTTGATTCTTCCCTGATAACAGCGATATATTCGGGGTTTTGTTCCAACAGCACAAAGCGCCTTCCCAGTTTGACAGCGGCCTTACCGACTGTTCCAATTCCTGCAAACGGGTCTAATACAACATCGCCTTTGAAAGAATAATAACGGATCACTTTTTCTGCCAACTCCACTGGGAAAATTGCCGGGTGGCGCGGATCGTGCGCTGGGGTGATGCGCCAAATATTTGTGCGCTCGTAATCATCTACAATTTTGGAATCATCGACAGTTTCCTTGTTGGGGTGTGAACGAATATTCCAGTCTATTAGTTTTTCTGTGTGCTTTCGATAGACGAGAATGTATTCTGTAACGGGCACAGGTTTATATTGCAATGGATTCCTATCAGCAGCGAACCTTCTACCTCGGCCAGTTGCCCATCCCGCGCCCTCGGGTTTTTCCCAAATGATATCGTCAATAAAATCGAAACCTTCTTCAATAAAGAGCCTGTGCATGTCGAATGGAACAGCAATCCTACGTGATGCCTCGTTACGGCTGGCGCGACGAATAAGTACAGGCGAAACATTCATCACGAAAAAACATCCTTCTGCAAGAACGCGATGGGCGTTCTGGATGATTTTCCGAATTTTTAAAAGGTATTCTTCATAGGTTACGTAATCCGTGTATTCAGGACGGGCATTGTAATAGGGCGGAGACGTAAAAATCAAGTTCACACTTCCGGCGGGAAGCTCCTGCAAAAGTTCTTCGCTGTCTCCTTGGGCGATAGTGTTCCGCAGAGAAGATAATACGTAAGTACCATTTTGCTTTTTTGCCTTAGCCCTTGCACGCTCATTTCGCCCGAGTAAACGGGATTCTAGCACCTCCGGCTTGGTTGATTTATCTTGGATTATCAAGGATGTGTAGGCATCAATCACAACCTCACCAATACGTTCCTGAGAGGTTTTGCCAACAAGGGGAACGCGCCAGATGTGATAACGGTCATCTACTTCGGGCAATCCAAATTCGATGGCGTTTTCTAGTTTAGCGCGTATCAGCCAAAAAGTTGCCACTTTCTTAGCTGCTTTCACATCCAAGACATTGTATTTTCGTTTTTGAGCAACTGTTACTGTTCTTAACATGGTTTGATTCTACCATTTCCATGAGCATTATTTGGATTACGATACGACTTTTTGCCAATACGAACCTCACCCATAGCGACTTTCGTCACAGCGGTACGGGGCGGAAAAGCTCCGCCCCTCCTCGACCAGCGGATTGCTTTTGTAATTGAAATTTTCACCATACCCGGCGGTCGAGTAGCCGCGCTCTTGCTCTTTGCGGCGTACCGAGACCACCACTACCCACCCAACGAGTTTTCGATTTCTTTGAGCGTTTCCTGCGCTTCCAGCAAATTATTCTGTTGGCGCAGGCGCGTGTAAATCTCGACGGCGCGGCGGGATAACGATAACGCCTCTTGTAGGGGCGACGCATGCGTCGCCCCTACGGCGGTGGGGTTTTGTTTGAGCAGGGCTTTGGCGAGGACGTGACAATCGCCCGCAATCAACTCCTGCCGCCCGACTTTTTCTGCCAGCGCGAGGGCTTCGCGGGCAAGGGGCTCGGCTTCTGCCCACTGCTCGCGGTCGAGGGCGAGGGCTGCCAGGTTGCCTGTGTAGTTGGCAATGTGTTCATTGTTTTTGTTTATCTTTGCAATGCGCAGGGCTTCGCGGTAGTCGCGCTCGGCGGCGGGGTAGTCTTCGTTGAGGTGTTCCGCTCCTGCTAACCAATTTAGTTCAATGCCTACATTGTCACTTTCGGGAGAGATGGAACGTTCAATTTCCAATGCTTCGCGGTAGGCAGCGATGGCGGCAGGATAATCTTTCTGCAATCGAAGACCATTTCCGCGTAGTTCAATAGCGGCTGCTTTATTTGATGGCGTGCTGTTCTGCCAGTATTCGGCGGCGCGGGCGGCACACGACAGCACTTCGGCGGGTTGGTTGCGGAGGAAGTAAGTGTATCCTGCGTTATATGCGCGCCAACCTGCTTTCTCTTTATCATCGGCGGCGAGGGCACGTGTTTCGGCTTGCTCGAAAAGCCACAAGCGGTCGTCCCATCTGCCTGTGAATTCAAAGAAAAATGTGAGTTGGTCGCACACCGTTTGCAGGCGGACGCTATCGCCCGCCAGCAGACGCGGCAGGGCGGCGGAGACGAAGTCCCATTCGGCGTCCAGTGTGGGGAATTTTTCGTAGTCTTTGCTTTGTCCGCCGTATTGCATAGCGAGGGCGTAGGCGCGGTTCGTGAGAGCGTCGCCTGTTTGGGTCACGGCTTCAGGGCGGCGCGTGCGGATGAATTTCGCTGTCAGCGGAGGTAAAAAGAAAGTGCGATATTCGATATTCGATATTCGATATTAGGATCGAGCGATCGGCTAAATCTTCAAGAGCAGTTTCGGCTTGTCGCTCGGGCAGGTCGGTCATGTCCACGATCCACTTGAGTTTGGCGGGCAGGCTGAAATACGTCAACGCGGCGAGGACTTTCGTCTCGTCGGCGGTGAAGGTCTCCAGCAGGTCGCCGAAGATGTATTCGAGCGGGTCATTGCCTTTTGGGGCTTTGTCAATGAAGGCGCAGGCTTCGGCGATGGTGCGGCACTGCGAGCCTTCGCGCCCCAACTGCCCCGCGATCCAGCGGATGAAGAGCGGGTTGCCGTGCGTGATGGCGTACAGGTCTTCGCGCTCTTTTTGGGTGGCGCGGGCGAGGCGTTGATATTTTGCGGCGAGTTCGGCGATGAGTTGCAGGGCTTCGTCGCGGGCGAGGCGGTCGAGACGCACGATGCGCGCGTCCATGTCAGTGCGGCGGCGGGAGGTGACGATGGCTTTGTTCCCTTCGGGCAGGCGCGAGAGGAATTGGAACAGGCGCGTGCGTTCTTCTTCGGGCAGGGTTTCCAAGTTGTCGAAGATGATCAGCGCCTTCACCCCCGCCAGCGCAAGGCGCAGTTCGTCCGGACGCTCATCGGGCGCGAGTTTTTCGAGGCTGTCTTCGCCCAGTTCCTTGCCCAGTTCGTCCAGCATGGCGAGGTAGGTCGGGCGGGTGAAGTCGGTCAGTTTGGCTTCGCCCTCGGGGGTCAACTCGCGTACTTTGGCGGTGATGAAGATCTTGCGCTCGAAGAGTTCCGCGGGCGCGTCATGCGCGGCTTTGATGGCGAGGGTGGTTTTTCCGATGCCGCCAGGTCCGTCAATGAGGGCGCCCCAGGTGCGAGAGTCGGGGGAGAGAGCGGATTGGATGATGTCGAGTTCTTTCTCGCGCCCGACGAAAAAGCCGAGACAGGGGAGGGTGGAGCCGGTGGGTTTGCCCTCACCCCTAACCCCTCTCCCGAAGGGAGAGGGGGACTCGTGGGCGGGTTTGTGTTCTTCCAGATAATTGTGGACGGACGTGGCGACCTTCATCCCCAAGTCGGTAGGCGTGGTGAAAAAGTCAACGGTTTTGCCTTTCAAGATTCGCGCCTTGAAGTCGTTTAATTTCTTCTTTTTCTCGTCGATGTCAACGAAATCAATATCCCATTTCTTTTCACTCACGACAAAACACAAGACAGGAATTCCTTTGCTCTTGGCGTGGAGATACTCTTGCTCGGTAATGGAAACATCGTCGCCATCGGGAATGAAGCCGTAACGGTAGGCATAAATACCGACCACAAGATCGCATTGATCCAATTCCGCCAGCGCAACGGTTTTCGGCTCTTCATCGCGCGCGCCGAAAATTTCCATCCCGCCGACTTCCTGCTTCATGCATTCCAGCGCTTTCTTTGCTTCTGCGCGATATTCAACCAAGTCAATGTAAGTGGAGGAAAGGAAGACTTTCATGGTGTTATCCTGTTGTTTCCTGGGCAAACCGTCCACGAATTTTCCACGAATGCACGAATTTGCGCCGTCGGTTCGTGAATTTGTGGTTCCATTCGTGGATGGTTCTTGCTGTGCGCGGCGCGGCTTTGCAGTGCTCGATCAGGTCGTTGTAGGTGGAACCAAAGAACCATGGTTGGTCACCATCCAGAATGGGCGCCGGGAGGATCGCTCCGTCCCATTTTACCATCTGTACCCCCGCCGCCTGAGCGGCGCTTCCGCGCCCGACCGCCAGATCGCGGCCGGTGGAATCCAGCATCTGCGCTATAATGGGACAAATCCTGGCCCGAGGGAGATGACCACATGCCCTTCACAGTCGGTGAGACCGTTGGCCCGTACCGCATCATGGAGCAGATGGGGCAGGGCGGCATGGCGACCGTTTTCAAGGCCTACCACGCCGCCCTCGACCGTTATGTCGCCCTCAAGGTGCTCCATCCCGCCTTCCTGGAAGACCCCAATTTCCTGGCGCGTTTCCAGCGCGAGGCGCGGCTGGTGGCGAAACTCGACCATCCCAACATCGTCCCAATCTATGATTATGCCGAGTATGAGGGCCGTCCCTACCTGGTGATGAAGTATATCGAGGGCGAGACGCTCAAAGCCCGCCTGGTCAAGGACGGCCTGCAGCCCGAGGCGGTCGAACAGGCGGTGGACGCCATCGGCCTGGCTCTCTCGTATGCCCACAAACGCGGTGTCCTGCACCGCGATATCAAACCCTCGAACGTCCTGCTGGCGGACGATGGGCAGGTCTACCTGGCGGACTTCGGCCTGGCGCGCATCGCCCAATCCGGCGAGTCCACCCTGACCTCCGACATGATCCTCGGCACGCCGCAATACATCTCGCCCGAGCAGGCGATGGGCAGGAAGGACCTGGACGAAGGCACCGACATCTATTCCTTTGGGGTCATGCTCTACGAACTGGCGGTCGGGCAGGTGCCATTCTCCGCAGACACGCCGTTCTCCATCATCCACGACCACATTTACTCCCCGCTGCCCCTGCCGCAGAAAGTCAACCCGAACGTCTCGGACGGGATGGAGCGGGTTTTATTGAAAGCGCTCTCCAAGGACCGCGGCGACAGGTACAAGGATGTCCATTCGATGGTCGATGCCTTCAAGAAAGCCTGGCGCGAAATGCCCGGCGCGGCGCTGTCGGAAGCCGCCACGGTGGTCGCCCTCCCGGTCCGGCCCGGCAACGTCCCGGCGGGGGAGGCGCCCGGCGCGGAACCGCAGGCTGGGGCCGGGGCGGAACCTGCCGCAGGCCTTCCCCCGAAACCCCGCCGCAAGGTCCCCTGGATGTGGGTGGCGGTGGGCGTGGCGCTCTGCATCGCCTGCGTTTTCCTGGCATTCACCCTGCGTTCCATCAACCAGAACAAACCCCTCCGCGCGACCCAGGCCGCCGCCCCGCTGGAGGCTGTGACCGGTTCGCCGGACCCG